>JANWZG010000130.1:5036-9331 GCA_025054735.1 Cyanobacteriota bacterium
AGTCATTGGTAAACGTCTGGGCTATCGCATTGTTGTGTATGCCGAGTGGGAGGCTCGGTGGTATGGCTGGGTTGACCGCTTTGGCGTGATGAATGCTGCCACAGTCAATAAAATTCCGCAGCCCTACACCTACAAGGCCACGATCGTCGGCGACCTAATGACCGAAGTAGCCGCCATGGTTCCAGATGCAGCCCCCACGAGTGCTCGTTCACCTACAATTGGCCTCCTTCCAGGGTCTAAGGCGCATAAGCTCAAGCTTGGGGTGCCCTTCATGTTGGCAATGGTGTCCTATATCCGTCGATCACTGCCTAACGTGCGCTTCGTGTTACCCGTAGCCCCGACGGTGACCTGTGATGAAATCGCCCAGTTTGCCCGCGCTGATCACAACTCCTGTATTCGCCAGTTTGGTTGGGCTGAGGGGGAACTAGCCAGGAACCACGATCGTCTAGTCCTACGGACTCACACAGATAGCGGGACAATCGACATCGAGTTGTATGAAGACTTTCCAGCGTACCATGTGCTAGCTCAGTGTGATGCTTGCGTCACAACCGTTGGGGCCAACACGGCTGAATTGGGTGCCTTAGCAGTGCCCATGGTGGTCGTCATCCCTACACAGCAAATGGATGTGATGAAAACCTGGGATGGCTTACCGGGTATCATCGCCAACTTACCCCTGGTTGGTTCAGGCTTTGCCACCCTGTTTAATTGGTACATGGGTTATCGCCTAGGGGTGTTTGGTTCTAGCAAGCGCCGCACCTTATTTGCCTGGCCCAACATTTGGGCAGGGGAGGAGATTGTGCCTGAGTTAGTCGGTAGGCTGCAACCCGTAGATGTAGCTAATCGCCTTATAGACTGGCTAACCCACCCAGAGGCTCTGCAACAGGTGCGCGATCGCCTGCGTAGTGTTCGTGGTGATACAGGAGCTGCTAGCAAGCTAGTAGCTATAGTTGTCGAGCTATTGCCATAGCGACTATTCCCCTTTCCCAGAGTGCCCTTGCCCTTGGCGGATACACTTGTGCATTATGCACATCATCCGTCACTAATACTGCTTATAATCCCCTGAGTATTGTTGACAGATAAATGGGAATGCAAACCTACGACTGGATTGTAATTGGTAATGGTATTGCGGGTGCAGCCCTAAGCTATGAATTGGCCAAGCAAGGCTGCTCAGTATTAGTGCTGACTCAGGCAGTAACCCCAGCCCAAGCAACGCGCTACAGCTACGGTGGTATTGCCTTTTGGGCAGGGACTACAGATTCCATGCGGCAACTAAGTATTGATGGCTATAAGCGTCATCAGGTTTTGTCCGATGAGTTGGGCATGGATACGCAACTGAGAGAACTAGACCTAGTGATGCCGATTCCCTATGGGCTTGATCCTGAGGCGATCACAGCTACCTATGCCACCTGCGCTATTCCCCCTCGGCTAATTACTGTCAACGAAGCTTGCGAATTAGAGCCGCTATTAAATCCCAGTAGCCTAGAAGCTGCTCTCACCGTGCGTCATGGCCACATTCTACCCGAAGTTGCTGTCAAAGCCTACAACCAAGCCTTTACCCGTCTTGGCGGCATCATCCAACTAGAGGCAGTGCAGACTCTCTGGATAGAAAACGACCGCATTCTAGGGGTTAAAACCGTAACCAGCAAGATAGCTAGCAGCAACGTTGCTATTTGTGCAGGTGGACTAAGCCGTCAGCTTGGTTACCAAGCCGGAGTGCAGATTCCTCACTACTTTACCCATGCAGAAGTGCTAGAAACTATACCAGTAGAGCTAAAGTTGCGATCGCTCATCATGCCCGCCAATCTCCAGCGTTTTGCCATGGAAGCTGAAGCTAGCCGTGCCGACCTAGATCCACTCTGGGATGAGCCAGGGCATGAACCAGCCCCTGCTATTTTGGATGTTGGTGCCTGTCAATTTCTCGACGGTAGGATTCGGATTGGGCAGGTGAGTCGTGTAGCCACCAATCCTACCCTGGTTAGCGATCCCCAGGCCAGTGAAGCTGTCCTTCGTCGTGGCATTGGTTCTATTCTGCCTGCCCTAGCTGCTTTGCCAGCTACATGGCACCATTGCCTAGTGGCCTTCTGTCGCGATCGCCTCCCCCTAGTTGGTGCCTTATCTAGTATTACAGGTTTACACGTGTTCGTGGGGTTCAGCAACCCTATGGTTATTGTGCCCATTCTAGCAGAGCGTCTTGCTCGTCAAGTTACAGGTCAACCTGATCCAGAATTACAGCAATTTTCCCCAGATCGTTTTCGTGAACCGTCTAGGTAATGCTCTATCTCTCTGCCGTCAGGATACAAGGGGAGCCAAACCAGTTCAAATTCTCCCTTCCAAGTTAGGAGAAGGATTTAAGGTGAGGGCGAAGGTGACAGGCACTCCTGGGTAACCTCATATCAGCACAGATCGCCCTAGTGGGTCAGTAAACTATGTTAGTTAAACCTGAATTGCCTAACTTTAGGACCGGTTTATTATCGGTTGAACGGCTGAATACACCCATCAAATTCTTAGTCATGTCAGTAATTTCGTGTCGCTAGCTCTACGGATTCTCCCGTAGGTTACGTATGTAGGCTACGTGCATATTCTGTTGTCAAATTGCTAACCATGCAGGATCAAATTGCCAACTAGTCAATCTGAACTAGAGCGAAACCCCTGATTCTGTAGGAGTTTCATTAGTTAGCCAGCCCAGAATCGACTCAGATTAAACTATATTTAAGTTATGATTGTAGTGCCAGCTAATGACCCTTGAATAAATTTAATTGCTGATTTAATCACTCAGTTCATAGGATTGCGATAAAATGTTTTTCAGCACAAAACTAATTCAATTCAGCGTTAAACTCTGAATGCTTGCAGCAGTTGGAATGAATTCCTTGACGACTAGCTTTGATACAGTTATTTGTGATTTGTGTATTTCTTAGCCAACTATTCTAGGTAACTAAGTTAATGAGTAGATTAATGAGTAGAAAGAAAGTTGAGCCACTCACGGGCGAGGCGTTGCTAAAGAAAGTAAAAGAGCTGGAACACCTTAGCAAAGAAGAAAAAGCCAAGGAATGTGGTTACTACACCATTACTCAAAACGGCACGCCACGGGTCAATGTGATGAAATTTTCCAATGCGTTGCTAGATGCTGTTGGTATTGAACTCGATGGCAAACCGAATGGTGATGGACGGGGCGGACGAAATGCCACTTATCGCATCAAGGTGCAAGCAAATGGCAACCTGCTAATTGGGGCAGCCTACACTAGACGCATGGAACTACAACCGGGTGATGAGTTTGAAATTTCCTTGGGACGCAAGCACATCTACCTAAAGCAAGTCGATCCTGAGGACGATGAATAACATGGAAACTGTTGATTGGATGATGGTGACGATCGCTGGACTAGCCGTCACCATTTTTGTGGGTGGGTTATTGATGATGTTTACAACCATTCTGACCAACAAGCGGTGATTGCTCTAGGTACGCAACCGAGCAACCATGGGTTGTGCAGAAATTAAATTCATCCATGGCGGATTATGCGAGTTCCCGCAGTGTTCGTAGTGCTTCTTGGGCAGACGCAGGGCGACGATCAGTGCGTGGTTCTGTCATCCATGCTAACCACTGAGCAAATTTATGACTGATGTTCGGCAGGTGCTCGAATGCGACGCGGATGCCACTCCTCGGAAGTTTAACTGGCTCCAAGCCTGTCACTAAAGTCGTGAGTGTCATGCCTAAACTATACAGGTCAGACGAAATTACAGCTCGCCCTCCAAACTGCTCAGGCGGCATAAATCCCTCTGTGCCAACGATCGTGAAGGCATTTTCACTGGATGATGCAATTGACTTGACAGAGCCAAAATCAACCAAATATAGGTTCATGACTCCTTTTGCTTGGTTGTCATTCAGAATAATGTTGCCTGGCTTGATGTCCCGATGGATAACGGGTGGCTTACAGCCGTGTAGATAAACCAAAATATCCAGCACTAGTTGGCCAATTTGAATGACTTCCGGTTCGGTAAAGGAGCGACCTTCATGCAGCCAAGTTTGCAATGATTTACCGGGAATGTAGGTTTGCACCAACGCCAAAGCTCGACCATCGAGGGGCAGATCGAGTTCAAAATAATTGAGATAGCGGGGAATTGCAGGGTGATACAACGCTTTGAGAATATCAACTTCTCGCCCAAACAGCTTTAGGTCATTGCTGCCCATGTTTTCATCAATGAACAGCACCTTTAAGACGACGAGCTGCTCATTAGTTAAATCACGAGCAATCAGCGTCCATCGCCCTGCCTGTTTACCGACTTCTTGTTGAACTTCGTAG
>JANWZG010000131.1 GCA_025054735.1 Cyanobacteriota bacterium
ATCATCCAGCCTCAGGGCTAACCCCGCCGATTGTGGCTGAATTCCCTGGAATACAACTGATTAAAGAGCCTCGCCGAGGACTAGCCTATGCTCGGAATGCAGGCATTGTTCATAGCAACGGTGACATTGTTGTAACCACTGATGATGATGTCACCATGCCTACCGGCTGGTTAGAGCAATTGCTAGCTCCCTTCACCCGATCGGATGTGATGATTGTGACGGGAAACGTCCTCCCCGTAGAGCTAGAAACTCGTGCTCAACAATTGTTTGAACTCTATGGCGGCTTAGGGCGAGGCTTTCAACCCTTTGAAGTGAACGGGAACTGGTTTGAGCAGTTTCCCCGTCAACCAGCCCCTGTCTGGACACTAGGAGCAACTGCCAATGCAGCTTTCCGGTCTTGCATCTTCCAACATCCTCAGATTGGGCTAATGGATGAAGCGTTGGGACCAGGGATGCCCTCTGGTGTGGGTGAAGATACCTACCTGTTCTACAAAGTGCTGAAAGCAGGCTATACCCTAGTCTATCAACCAAAGGCCTGCGTTTGGCACAAGCATCGCCGGAAGATGTCTGATCTGCGCCGTCAACTCTATAACTACAGTAAAGGTCATGTAGCATACAACCTCACCACTTGGTTGCAGGATGGAGACTGGCGCGGACTAGCTCAGGTGTTAGTAGGATTACCGCTAGCCCATCTTACCCGTACCTATTACCGTTTGCGGGGATGGAGTGACTATCCTATCTCTCTAATTCTGCTTGAAATCCTGGGAAACTTGGCGGGGCCTTGGTCTCTGGGGATGTCTCGTTTACGGGTTTGGCGAGAGGGGCGGAGCCAAGCTTATCGTCCTCGTAACCAACGCTATTCTGCAACGATGGATTCTGACGCTGATGCCGATGTTGTCGCAAACACAGGAGTTGATTGACAGCCTATGGTTCCAACATCAACGGGTGCGCGTACTTTCTGGCAACGACTGGTCTACTTGCGGGACTTGCTACAATCGCTCGTTGATCGCGATATGAAGTTGCTGTACAAACGCTCCACCCTTGGAGTTGCTTGGACCCTGATCAGTCCTCTGCTACAGCTCTTAGTCTTCATCTTCATTTTTGGGGTGATCATTAAAGTTGATATTCCCCAATATGCCTCCTATGTGTTTTGTGGTTTGCTGGTGTGGAACTGGTTCAACAGCTCCTTGTTTCAAGCCACTGGGGTGATTATCAACAGCCGCCCCTTGGTGAGACAACCGGGTTTTCCTGTTGCGATGTTACCGATCGCCGTCACTGCCACCGGTCTGGTTCACTTGCTGCTCTCTCTGCCAGTTCTCATGCTGTTTCTGTTGCTAGACGGGGTGCGGTTGACCCCTTGGCTACTCTGTCTGCCGATCATTCAACTGGTGCAATTTGCCCTCACCATTAGCATTGCCTACGTGCTAGCAGGGCTAAACGTTGCCTTCCGCGATACCCAACATACCCTAGGTGTAGTGTTACAACTGCTGTTCTACCTCACCCCCATCTTCTATGACCTCAAGAGCATTCCTGGTAAGTACTGGTTCTTCTATGGGTTAAACCCGATGGTTCATATTGTCACCTGGTATCGTCAAATTCTCCTTTGGGGGGTGGCACCCGACTGGCTAGCAATGGCGATCGTCGCAGTAATCACGCTATTGCTCTTGCCTCTTGGCTATGCCGTCTTTCAGCGCCAGAGTGCCCGATTTGTGGAGGAATTGTGATGACAGAGGCAATCATTGTCCACAACTTGGGCAAACGCTATGCTCGCTATGCTGCCGATCGTCCCCGCACCATTATGGAAGCAGCCCTGTCTGGGTTTCGGGGTTTGGGTAAAGCAGAGCAGTTTTGGGCCTTGCGTCATGTCAGCTTCACGGTGCAGTTTGGCGAGATGCTGGGCATCCTAGGGCACAACGGGGCAGGTAAATCTACCCTGTTGCAGTTGATCGGCGGTGTGGGACGAGCCGATGAAGGCTGGGTGCGGGTAAACGGGCGAATTGGGGCACTGTTGGACTTGGGTGCAGGGTTCTCTCCCGATCTAACGGGACGAGAAAATGTGTTTGTCCTAGGCATTGCGGCTGGCCTGACTCGACGACAAGTGGCACGACAATTGCAGACGATCGTCGAGTTTGCAGAACTAGAGGCATTTATCGATAATCCCCTCCGCACCTACAGCAGTGGGATGCAAATGCGCCTCGCCTTTGCTATCTCCGTGCACACCGATCCCCAGGTGTTACTAGTGGATGAGTTCCTCTCCGTTGGTGACCTAGCATTCCAGAGCAAATGTTTGCGCCGGATTGCAGACCTAAAGGCAGCAGGCTGTGCCATTGTGTTGATTTCCCATAGCCCCGACCAAGTGAAAGAGTTGTGCGATCGTGCCCTGTGGTTAAAGCATGGGGAGGTAGTTGCCTATGGCGAACCAGCAACAGTGACCAGGCAGTATACGATGGAAATGCGAGTGCAAACTCAGCAGCGGACTCCAAACCGTCCTCCCCAGTTGACATCCAATGGTGTTGAACTGAAGGTAAGCGAAAATCGGTTTGGGTCGTTAGAGGCTGAAATCGTCAATGTTCAATTCCAACCAGCAAATATCTTGAACTCAGGGGATCCCTTGATTATTGAAATTCAATATCTTGCTCATCAGGCTATCCACAATCCAATTTTTGGGGTGAATCTGACCACTCTCAAGGGAGAAATGTGTTTTACCACCAATACCTCTGTGCAAGGAGTTAATATCTCTGTGATTGAAGGCTTTGGCTCAATTCAACTGCACCTCGATCGACTTGACCTAGGCAGTGGTGACTATTTTGTAGAACCAGGGATTTATCAATCCAATTGGGAATATGCCTATGATTTTCACTGGCATGTTTATACCATCAGCGTTAATGCTCCAACCTCAGAACAAACCCTCCTGCTTCCACCCCTGAAATGGATAATCAACCCATCCCAGTTGCCGTCAGCAACCACTATTAAGCATTCATCGGTTGCTCAAACTTAACTATTACAAACTTAACTATTGAAGATTCTAATTTTATGGAGACTACTAATGTTGGATTTTCAGAAATATCGTCAGGCTTTTCTAGAGGCATCACAATCCATAACCAATGAACAATGGAATGACTTTGCCAATAACCCCTTTTTTCTGTGGGCACCTGAACTAAGTGATATTCATGTGCAGAACTGTACTGTATTTTGCAGTCGAGAGCGGATGCTCTATGCACTTCCCAAACATGCGATCGTAGCTGAAATTGGGACACAATATGGCAAGTTTGCAGAGAAAATTATGCTGGCTACCCATCCCCAGAAGTTACATATTATTGATATAGACTTATCTCTGCTGCAAGCAAGTCTTGACGAGAGGACAGCCATCAAAACAGGCTTGAAGAATCACTCTGTAGAGTTGCATCAAGGAGACTCTTCAACGGTTATTGCAACATTTCCTGATCAATATTTTGATTGGATATACATTGATGGTGACCATTCCTACGAGGGTGTTAAGAAGGATATTGATAAATCTCATCCAAAATTAAAGGAAAATGGCCTGCTAGTTTTCAATGACTATACCCACTGGTCTCCCTACGAAATGATTCCCTACGGCATCCCCCGTGCTGTCAATGAGTTTTGTATCACCCACCACTGGGAAATTGTGTTTTTGGCACTAGATAGCTTTCTGACTTATCAGGATGTCGCAATTAGGAAAATAAAACCAGCCTAGTGCATCATCCTACTCAGAAATTAAAGTTTGTAGTCAGTGCTTTAGCCCTGAAGTGCCAACTCCAAGCTACGGTTTGTAGTTAGTGCTTTAGCCCTGAAGTGCCAACTCCAAGTTACGGTTTGTAGTCAGTGCTTTAGCACTGAAGTGCTAACTACGAGCCACGGCATTACTCCAAAATCAAGCAGTGAAACTGTACTCATCTATATTTTAGTCTTATGACAAACCAACCTACTAGCCAGCAGTCATCTGAGCATGAATCTGTATCGCCTCACTCACAAATCACGATATGGTTACTAAGAGTCATCCTAGCTGGGTTAGGACTTCGCTTGGTTGCGACGTGGCAGATGAATCAATAGGGTGCATCCCACTTGTGTAGCCCTCACCCTAAATCCCTCTCCCTGTTTGGGAGAGGGACTTCCAATCCGGCTCCCCTTCTTCCACCCCCCCGTTCGCTGGGGGCTAGGGGGGCTGGGAGATGAGGGCTTATTTGTGTAAGTGGGATGCACCCGAATCAACGCTCGTCTAGTAATCTCTCTTACAGCTGATCCCTATCCAATTGACAATCCAATTATGGTGACAATTATTGTCATAACTGCTAGTAACCTACAGTAACGGATTGCCTTGCCCACATAAAACCCTAGTCTCTAGCAACCGTGTTTAAATCGTTAACCTCATTTCTCTGGTGTGTTATTCTGGGCATCTTCGCTACAGTCAGTTTTGCTGCCCTTCAGCCGTTTAGGACTGTGGCTCAACCAGAACACTCGACGATCGTCAAAATTTTGCCTAATCCTGTAGGACGAACCACCCAATATATCGGTGCTGTAGAAGGCAATGTTAATTTCGACCCAGATGATTTAACTGATTTAGGTATTAACACATATCGCATCTATGGCGGTATGTCCCGTTGGGAAGCTGAAGATGACGACAGTATTTACGGCTATCCCACGATTGCTCAAATCAAAGCTAACCCTAATGTAGTGAATTGGGCTTGGTGGGACAAAGCAATGACTACACCTCCACAAGGCAGTGACTATTGGTGGTCGGGACGGTCTGGAGAGATTTGGCAGGGCAACGCTCGCACCCTGTTTAGTCAGCTTCAGCAAGCTAACATTCGCCCTGTGCTAACAATTCGTAATGTAGATGGGGATTGGAATCCTAGTTGGGCCTTGCAACTGAACCCACCCCGCACCGCAGAGGATTGGAACGAGTGGTGGGAGCATGTGTTTGCAACAGTTTATTGGCTGAACGTCCGTAACGACTATCAGGTGAACGAGTTTGAGATTCATAATGAACCCGATGTACGTATTCATGGTTGGGGCGGCACGTTTGCTGACTATGCTGAGCTAGTCCGAGTTGCCAAGGATGCAATTGACCATGTGTACCGCACGTATTTGCCCAATCGGGTCTATCATATCCATGCACCGATCGCAGCGTATCAACATTGGGTCTATGGGGCAATGTCCCAAATGCCCAAAGACTTTGACAGCATGAACTTCCATATCTACAGCCCAGATGTATCTGGCTATATTGCCACAATGCGACGGGCAATGAATCAAGCTGGTTTAGAACGGTTTCCAATCTGGGTGGGGGAATGGGGAACCTACCAAGAGAGCTACAATGATTGGTCAATCGCCCTGACTGTGTTGAAAAACCTAATGAGGATGGCACAACCAGGAGATACTTATGTTTACGGTAATCATCTGTTTTCCCTGTATAGTTGGGGAGGTGAGAGGGGCTTTGCTGGTCTGATTAATCGGCGGGGCAATCGTCAACTCAGTTACTACGCAATGCGGATGGGCATTCGGGCATTGCAGGGTGGGAAAGATGTTTTGCCGGTTGTCCCCACCCCTGAAGAGATCATGGTCATGGCTACTAGGGACGATCGTAATCTGAATGTGTTACTGGTAAACGATCAGGACGATCGCTATGAAATTGCTATAGATTTGTCAGCTCTGCAACTATCAGAAGCAGCCCGGCTTTGGCAACTCAGTGCAAATATGCTAGATCAGCCCCTCTCAGCACAAGCCTTAGACCAGGGCAGACTTCAGGTTCAACTTGCTGCTCACTCTGCCATCATGGCGCAAGCATCTCTTGAAATTCTGGATTAGACGGGAATCCACTCGTTAAAGTTGGTCGTTAGCCATCCACATCAGCCATCCAATTGTTGTAGGCGCGATCGCAACTCTGCCAGCTCTCGCTCCGCTGCCTCTGCCCGTTGGCGTTCCTGCTCTGCCCGTTGGCGCTCTAGCACCGCTTGTTCACTGCCAATTAGTAGCAAGTTACCGTCTAGATCCCACCACCGTAGCCATAGCATCTCTTGGTTTTGGTAGGTACCACGCCATAATCCTAATTCCACCTGCATAGGAGGGATGGGATAGTGTCCCCGATCGTTAGGGGTCATCCGCTCATAGGTGATGTCATTCAGGTGATAGACCTCTAGCCTGCCACTCTGGATCTCGTAGATGCCATAGTAGGGGACTCGCAGCACCCGCTCATAGACCCAAAATTTACCCTTAAAGGGTGTGACATCCCGTTCTTCCGACCCATCTCCTGATGCAAATTCCAGCACAATCAGGGGTGTAATCAATTCCCGCCATAGCACGTAGGAGCGACGATATTGACCATCCAACTGGGCTGGCACACCAGGCACATAGAACCAATCGGGAGCAACGGCTCCCTTTTCTGGTGGGTCTGTTTCTCGCCAATAGATGCCGCTGTCTTGACCAATGCAGTACTGCCCATCAGGGTGGAGCCGTTGCAACACTGCGCTCAAGGAATCAGTGAGTAAGATGCTTTGGGGATGCTCCTGAAAATTTTTCACAAAGGTACCGTCGGATTCGGGCAACTGGGTGTGGTCAGGGAAGGCACGGGGACGATCCAGTTCAAGGGCGGGGTCAGTCATGGTAGCTAGACAACACTGAATGTAGTGACCTGTGGGAGTGCTTCGTTTTCATCTTAGCGGCTAGGGCGGCAAATTAGCACACCGTTATGTCCACGGGGCAGGGAGATGCTCTACACTCCACTCCAGCGCTGATCGTCCTTACACCATTGGAGAAACGGCCTTCAAGTTCTGGTGTAACGTGAATTTTGAAGATAGAAAAATAGCTTGCCCACCTTGCGGGAAGCAAGCTAAGTCGTTAGCCTCATCTCCCAAAAGGGAGAAAAGGAGCCAAATTGCAATTCTTCTCCTTATGTTGAGAGAGAAATTTAGGGTGAGGGAGGATGCCGACGATACCACGCAGGTTGCCAGTACGCTCACAAAAACTGTCCCAACTGCTGCCGTAGGGTTGGCTGCTTAATTCCTCTCTCCCTAGTTAAGATTTGATCCTGTTCCTCATCAGACAACACGGCTATCAAGAACAGTCATGCTTTGGATGCTATCTGAATTCAACAGCCCTCTGGCCCACAGAAGCTGTGTCCATACAAGACCTCTGCATCACACATGTAGATAATGCCTGCATAGTCCAAGAAAAACTTCTCTGCAACATGATCCGCAATCTTCTGAGCCATAATTCGATCGTGGGTGAGCACTTCAAACTTGACATTCACTGTAGTGTCAGAAACGCTAGGTTGCCCTGACGATCGCACGTTGCGACTGCCTTTACCACCGGTTTCCATCACCGTGTAACCAGTTGCCCCAGCTTCCTCGATGATCTGGGCAATCTTTTTCAACAGAATCTTTTCTGAAATAATGACGAGCTTTTTGGCTGGCTTAGCCATCTTGGTTGCCTCCTCAAAGATTTACATTATAGTCACTTGGCCTGCCGGGCTAAGAGAGAGTGCCGACAGGCCATGATCTGTGTGGGATTAGCCAGCACCTAACGTCTGGGCAAGCCCGAGGAAAAATGGAATACAAAGGCCGATCGCAACTGGTGTACCAATGGCTGTAGAAGCACCGATATAGGCAGAGGGATTAGCCGATGGGATGCCGGCTCGCAGTGTGGGCGGGCCTGAAATGTCTGAACTGGAGGCAGCAATGACCGCTAGCACTACAACACCCCCTAGACTAAAGCCTGTGGCATAGTGGGCAATCATACCAAGACCGAAGGCGATAAGCCCATGCACAAACGGTGCCACTACACTGTACACGACATACCAGTGAGCTACCTTGCGCAGTTCGTTTAGCCTCGACCAAGCCTCCATACCCATGACCAGCATCAGAATTGAAAGCAAGCCACGAAAGGCAGGATCGTAGAAACCCTTGTAGACGCTTTCTGGCCTTGCGAACAGGCCAAGTGCAAGACCTAACAACATTGCAGACAAGGCTGGCCCCTGGAGACTTTCCTGGACGATCGGCCAGATCTTAACCCGACTATCCACAGACCGTTGCCTGCTCAGATACTCCTGTCGAGTGCTAGGATAACTCTGCTGATCAGGATAATCACCTGCCGCCACAGGCTGCCTGCTGAGTGACTCTTGCATGGCTGATTGAGCCTGCTCTTTGCGCTTCATGTTATTGAGATAAACATTAGCCACCACAATTGCAGTCACAAGTGCCGGAATATCCATAAAGGGATAGAGTGCACCAGCCCATGCCTCGAACTTGATGTTCTGCTCTTCTAGGGCTGTTATGGCAGCCGCCATTGTAGAACCACTCACAGCACCAAACAGTCCCCCAGTCGCAAGCGCATCCAGGGTTTTGACCTTGGGTAGCTTGGCTAATGTATAGCGTGCAATGAATACGATCAGAATCCCCACTAATACAGAAAACGCCGCGGGTAAGATCATTTCCGTTAGATTGGAATTGCGGATTGCAATGCCACCAGTCAGGCCGATTTTGGTCAACAGCATGAAGATTATGATCTTGACGATCGACTCTGGAATTTGCAGTTGACTACCAAAGGCAGCAATAAAGATCCCGCCGATCAAAAAGCTGAGTGTTGGAGATTGTAACTGCTTAATGAAGTCCATTAAAAAATTGGACAAAAGATCCACAAATACCTCCTTGTGCCTCCCCTAATGAGGAATGTTGCTATGAGTGAACTAGATGAACTTTTAAGAGATAAATAGGTTAAGAGCGAAGCGCTTCACCCCCGTAACACAGGTATTGCATAAGAACCCATGAATTAGGTCTATTGCCATTAGTCCAGTCGGTTCAGAAATCAATGGCGAAATACCACGCTTCGCTCCAGAAGCTATTGAACTGGATGAGATTGGAATCGCCATGATTGAAGTAAATAAACCGTAGAATGAACTAACTAAGAGCAACCCATTTCGCAGAAGGATGGGCTATAAGTTTAGATGAAGAATAGAATCTCACATCCAAAATCACACCCCCCAACTATTCGTGGCAACAAATTGCCAAGCATGATTACCGTGTGACTTCAAAGTTACTTCAAAGTCCAGGATATCAGATTTAATAATTAAATTATTTGGATAATGTTAATGTACGCTACTCTGGATAACAAAATCTATCGAACAATCAAGGAAAAGATTTTTATCTGCATAGAAATTCCTCTATGGCTTTTGGATGACACTGGCACTGCAGAGCCAATTGGCTACAACAAGTATCTTCTAACACGTGAACAGGGGGTTAGGAGACGTAGTACAAGGGGTGCATGTCACTGTTGCCCTCACCCTTGTATCTTAATGAC
>JANWZG010000132.1 GCA_025054735.1 Cyanobacteriota bacterium
TCGTTAAGCTAGTCAGGGTTTCATGCCAAATTCCTTGAGCAGCATAGAGTGCAGGAAGATCCCGCTCGTTTGAGCTTCTTACCTTTTCTTGGAAACCTCGTGGAGGATTCACACGCTGCACGAATCCCTGAACTCGTAAATCCCCACTGCGATCGCTTGGATCTAGAGGATTATTACACAATAAAGTTAGCGTCCAGTAATAGGTTTTACCAACCTCTAAGCCTGTCCTCGGTATCCGAACGGAGCCATCATTCGGTAGTTGGAAACTTGCAATGCCAGGAGCGTTTACGAGAGACAACGTTGTGCGATAGAGTTCTTGACCTCGGTAGCGATCGTACAGCACAAACTGTGCAGCAGATGCCTTGCTCTGGGGTAGATACCAGAAAAATGTTGGGTAACCCTCTAAGGTCACACCAAGCTGAGACTCAGGAATCACAGGCAACAATGGCACTGACTGCGCTCCACCAACCATGCAGGTGCTCCTTGTACCAGCACCTTCACGCCGCCCTGGAATGCCAATACCGCTGAACCCATTTGCTAGCACTAAAGGTGCTCCACCAGTCAATACAGCGCAGCCAATAGCGATCGACACCGTAGACAAGCGTCGCCATCTATTGCTATTACCAGTTACTGTAGCCATAGAGATGCTCTAACCCTCCAACCCTGCTTCACAGCTAGGTACAAATATGTAGAAACATATACAAACATGCCAAAGTATGTAGCACGCCTAGCTCATCAGACTGGTTGCCAACTACTTTCTTGCTAACCACGTTGCTAACCACATAGTACGCCATCTGACTGTGGGTTGTCGCCTCTCTCATCGAGTTGCATTGACTTGGCAACAGGTACTTAATGGATCCTTAGCAATCACCCCTAGATTAGCAGCATCAAGTACTCTAGCCCAGTCAGCTTGTAGCTCCCGATCGTTTGGTCGTTCCCGCCGTAGCTGGTATAGAGACTCTAAAGTATCAAACCAAATGCCTGCTTCAGCATAGAGCTGAGGGCGTTGGTCAGGTGTGGCGCGGGCAATCTTAGCTCTTAGGGCTGCATCATCCTTGCGCTCAATCCAACCATAGCGGCGAATAGTTGCTGTTGGATCACTAGGATCACAGATGAGGTCAAACTTCCACTTATAGAGCTTTCCTGCCTTCAAAGGTTTCACAGCAGAGTTATTAGGCATACGGATGTTAATAATGCCTGCTTCACCGGCAACCTCATAGCTCGTCTTAAACACCTCTTTGTCGTCCTCGTCAGTTAGGGCAAACTGCACCAAGCGGGCGTTGTTCCTGGGTAGATAGAAGAAAAAGCTAGGATGCTCAGATAGGGTGTAGCCCTCATTTGTAGGCGGTGTAAGGGCCAGCACAGACAACGCCGACCCATTAGGGTTCTTGCGACCTTGTGCATCTTGATATACACAAACATCACGAGTGCCAGCACCCTCTCGACGGCCCGGCAGACCTCGGCTAGGGGGCGAGTTAAAGGCTGTACCAGCGGCTACCAGCTCTGGAATACCAGTAGCCATCACACCAACACATAATGCCAGTGACACCTTTAGTAACAGTTTTCGAGTTGTATTAGCGTACATAGTGAACCTATTCCTCTGGGGTGAAATCTAGATAGAATTTGGGCAGTTACTTTAGTGCTGATAGCAATGAAAACATGTTGCTGGTAGTCTTGCTAGAAGCGACAGTGACCTGTCAGGCATGATTTGACATGGGTTTTAGATCACTGCTTAGATGACACATGACGCAACCTAGGACTAAATAGCTAATCCGTTATTGTCCTCATGAGGACAATAATTGCATTTCCGCCATGAGAACCTCTGGTAAGGCCGTCATGATGGTGTTAGAAAATGATTATCTCCTAGAGGGGAATACAGATGCATCGGTTACCATTTCGGAAACTGCCCTGCCTTGGTTAGTTAAAGCAAACGGCCCTGATAATTAGGTAAATGCTTGAACCCATACCAATTCTCCAAACTATTGAACACATCTCGTGATTGCAACTTCCTTTCCCTGTTTGGGAGGGGAATCTGAGACAAGGGCTGTGTCAAGTCTTCAACGCGATAATCTTCAACGCGATAATTGGTGTCAAAGCAGTCTCTACAGCATAAACCCGATACGTACTCCCCAAAAATATGTCTAAGAGCCACATCATCTCATTTCTATAGTAGGACGATGACTCGCTGAAAAAGTTCTATGAGTAACGAATTTGTAATCGGCACAGTAGCTATGATGGGGCTACTTCAGGAGGCTAGTCGTAGAATTTACATCGGCAAACTCGGCCTTATATCCGTGTCTGAGTCTAATCGCTCTGAACTGACTAAGGGTGCAGGCATAGTGGGTATTACGTCGCTCAGTAGTGGCGAACTGGGTTCCGATCGCTTCAGCACGCGATAGACATTTACCTCTTTATGTTTTCCTTTGAGAGACATTGGCCCCCAAGGTTGCACATCATACTCACCTTGAATGTAGTCATAGGTTTCTTGGGCAATTAAAATTCGGCAAGTGTCTTCTTGGCGATCCTTCGCACAGCTCTCTAGGCGTGATGCAATGTTAACACTGTCGCCAATGACACCATATTCCATTCGCTCCTTGCCCCCAATGCTGCCAGCCACGACTAGCCCTGTGTAGATACCAGCTCGGATATTCACCGTCGGTAGCTTACGTGCAGCCCAGTCTTTGTTCAACAATTTGAGTCGTTCTCCCATTGCTAGTGCCGCATTGACAGCACGGCGGGCATCCTCAGCTATCTCTTCCTTCTTGACACGAGGAATAGGTACGCCAAAAATAGCCATTACCCCGTCGCCAATAAACTTGTTAACAATGCCATGCTGAGCTTGAATTTCTTGGGTCATTGCTGACAGGTATTCATTTAGCCAGACTAGTAACTCTTGGGGAGCCATCTGTTCAGAGATAGTGCTGAAGTCTTTAATATCAGTAAACAGCATGGTGGCAGTCATGGCTTGCCCTGGCAACATACCAGCTTCTAAGAGACTAGCACGTGAGTCCCACAAGGCGTTAGCAATTTCTGGAGAAGTATTTTGCCCCAATAGGGTCATCACCATTTGCTGCTGGCGTTGTGCCTGTTGGGCACGATAGGTAATGACTACGCTGCTGGTAAGAATAGTAGCTAGGGCAGGCGCTACGATCGGGATCCAACTGTGGTGGATAAAGCTGCCATACCCGATACCGACAATTACACCAACACTGGCTAATCCGCCCAGGGTTAGGAATAGCGGGTTGCGCAGTTGCCATGCCAATACACCACCTACTAAGGCAGTTCCACAAATCCAGAGAATTTCTAACCATTCTGGCCAGAACCAAAAGGGCGGGCGTTTACCACTGACAGCATCCAGAAACTGGCTGACCATCTGGGCATGAATTTCAACCCCATACATCTTGACACCTTCTTTGGCAGCCGCACTGTAGGGGGTAAAGAAGGAATCTTTTGTGCTAATCGAGGTGTTACCAATCAAGATAATTTTGCCCCTAACCGCCTCAGGGTTAACTTGGCGGTGCATCAACTGGGTCAGGGTCACCTGGGGTATTGAACGCTGAGCAGCACGATAATTGAGTAAGATTTGATAGCCAGCAGAGTCAATATTTTGGTAAGCGCCAGAGTTTGGCTTCAGGGATTGAAAGGTTGCTTTGCCCCAAGTCACCCGATCGGGCCTGCTTTCATCCTGCCGAGGGAAGAGGTTCTGTTGCCCCAGATGCAGAAGGGCAAGTTGCAGAGCAAAGGAATAGACACTGGTTTCATGTAGCTTCACCTCCAGTACACTGCGCCGAACAACCCCATCTGGATCAGTAACAACATCATTGAAACCAACTTGACTCGGAGAAATAGCAGCAGGTGCTGGAATGCCGATCGGATCCTCGGCGGAGGGAAGCTTAGTAATAGCAATAACATTGGAAGCAGTAAACTGCTTGGCTAGTTTAGCTGTACCAGGAGGCTGGGGTAAATCACGATAGATATCCACGCCGATCGCAGCTGGTTCGTAGTGCTGAAGTCGCTCTAGAGCCGTTGCCATAACCTCGTCAGTTAAGGTTGTCCCATAGCGTTTGATATCGTCTTCGGTGATTGCAACAATCAAGACACAAGGATCCTGCCCTAGATTAGGGCGAGCACGCACCATCTGGTCATAGACTTTTAGCTCTAGAGGTTGAAACAGCCCAAGATGGCGAATACCCAGAACCAGGCCTGCGATCGCAGCCGTAGATGTGGCTACAACGACCAGCCCAAACCAATCTAGTTTGGATAGCTGACGAGTCAGTTTATTAGACTGCAACTGACGAAAAAATGTTAAATTCACGAAGCCTCTGTGTATTCAGCTAACTGGTAGAGGAGATATGTGTGATTTTGACGATGCCAAAACCATAATCATTCTCTACCCACTCAGGGTTATGCCCTCCGGAGCACTCCGACTCCAAGTCGACTCAGGCAGCACCTATCCTTAATTTCCATACTAGCCGATAACGAGGGGGTGTCACCCCTCAGTCTGATGCTCAACGAGTTTTTGTAGGCAACACCCGCTCATGCCACTGCTGAAACCCAGACGAATCAAGCTGTGACCAAATCCATAGACCAGTTAGACCAAACCCTAGCAAAAATGCAACTATGCCTACTAACACAACTAGTCCTTGACGACTTATAGATTTTGGTCGTTTTTGAGAGACTGTACTTGCAGAGGAATCATCGTCTAAGAGAGCTTGGGATGCTTCTGTTAACGATACAGTAGGTACAGGCTGCGGTTGTTGCTCAGGACAGAAAAGTTGTAACTCACGACGGGAGGGACGCAACCGAAACACTATGAGAATAACAGAGACGTTATCGTGACCATTGCGTTGATTTGCCAGGTCAATTAACGATTGAACCGCTGTTTCTAGGGGCATTGTCCCTTTAAGAATTGGCCCTGCGTAGTCTTGCCAACAGGTTTCAACCCAATTGTTATCACTAAGACCATCGGAACATAACAAGAGAATGCCATCTTCTTCTACGATGTAGCGCTGAATCGTGGGTCGCAGGGAGTTGGCTTCACGTGTACCCACTGCCTGAGTCAGAATACCACCATCGCTGCGTCTGAGGGACTCATGGCGCAAACTGTAACCAACTCGGACATCACGGGCGGCAATATCGTCGTCGATCGTCAACTGATGACAATAATCCAAAGTCAACCAGTAGGCACGACTATCTCCTACATTGCACAGATAGAGTTCATGGGTGTTGAGCAGTTGTCCATCGACACCAGGGAGCATTGGTGGTGGCTGTACTGCCATCACTAAGGTAGTGCCCATGCGCTGACGCAGTTCTCGCCCTTGCTGATCATTTTGAGCAGCGATTTGATTATTCACAATCCGCACACAAGCATCTAACCGCCGATAGAACACATCTGGTGGCTGGATCTCAACTTGTTTAGTGACTTCTGACAGCAATGCTTGCACTAGCAACTTAATTGTCTGAACAGCCTGTTGACTAGCAACTTCACCACCCTCATGGCCACCCACACCATCACAGACAACGGCAAGATGACGCAGCAGTGGATCATTTCCATTAGACTGGATGTCTTGGAGAGTAGGATAGCAACTGTCTTCGTTATGGTTACGCTGGGGGCCTGGGTCTGATAGTCCTGCTAGCTCTACAAACAGTGGTAGCTGGGCAGCTTCTTCAATCAAGAGTTTATTGAGGTGCAGTCGCACATCTTCCAAGGAGACATCAGGCTGTTGCAAATCGTAACAAATTTTTGCAAGGCGCAATCGGATCGAGTCATGGGCTGTAGTACACCACCCCGACCACAGGCATCCCAAGTGTTGGAGGGTTGCTGGTTGCACATTTTCCGCAGGGGCAGTAACAGTGCTCAGAAGTTCTCGGAGTCGAATACGCCATCCCTCAACCCGCAAATTTTCTGGCTGTAGGAGACTAGCAGCTACACCTTGGGCTGCCAGCGGAGTCCACAAGTCAAGTATCTGCCATAGCCAATAGATTTGGCGCACGGGTGGCACTATCCCCCAGCGATCGAGAATTGCAGGCTGTAACTGCCCATTAGGCATGATAGGGCTATTGTCTAACAGCAAAATCTCAGCCTCTTCTGTGCCGTAGGGGTGCACGTAAATGCTGTAAACCTCTGGGATATGCAAGCGATAGCTGTAGAGCCGAGCATAGGGAAGTACAGTGTCAGGCAGCGCATCTGGCGACAGTGGTGGTGTGTCAGGGTTCATATCCTGCCAGATATGAGGAGCCGTTACCTGGTAGCGATCGTCTACCAGTGTCCCCACAGGGATAGTGGCAGCAATCTCGCCTGTTGCCCACAGATAACGTGTTGTTGGCAGCGTTGAACTGGTCATGAATTCCAAACCATCCTGATTCCGAAACACTCTGAAGCACTCTATTGTATCGATAGGTTAATGTATCGATTGGTTAATGCACGTAACGTTAAATCTCCTGATGCACAGCATCAAGTTATAACTGTAGAGTAAAGGCCGCCCGACTAATGGCTTTATCAAACGTAACATGTGGATGAATCCCACTTTATTCTGGGTATTAGTAGGTGCAGTGTTGTGTACCCTGGAAGTCTTTGTACCGACTGCTTTTGCTGAGGTAGCTCTAGGGGTTAGTGCATTTCTTGTAGCGTTAATCTCTTTGGTTTTACCACAGTTTGGACTGCAAGTGGCGCTGTGGATGATTGTTTCAATTGTGTTTGTTATACTGGCGCGCCATTTTATCAAGCCATCCCGTCGTCCTCAGCAGAGTTTAGATGCAATCGAAGCCACAACCTTGACCGAAATATTACCGGGAAAGGGAGGGCGAGTTCTGTACGAAGGAAATTCTTGGCAAGCACTGTGTGAGGATGAGACGATGACGATCGCCTCAGACCAGCCCGTGTATGTTACAGGCCGACGGGGCACAACACTACTGGTGATGCCCATGAAAGTGATAAAAGATAGTGGCTAGCATGGGGCTAACTCCGTGTGGGGAACGGATTGTAATGGTGCCCAGATTGGGTTTACCTAGCATGGGTTGAGAGTAGCGCTAACAACGATTGAAAACTAACGCTGTAGAGGATTAACCCTATGAATGGTCAATTTTTACTATTTTTGGCATTGGTACTTGGAGGTGGCAGCATTGCTAGCTCAGTCCGGATTATCAACCAGGGCAGTGAAGCTCTTGTCGAGCGGCTAGGAAGCTATGAGAGAAAGTTGACCCATGGTTTAAATATTGTGGTGCCCATTCTTGATCGCATCGTCTTTCAAGAAACCATCCGAGAAAAGGTGCTAGATATTCAGCCACAGCCTTGTATCACCCGTGACAATGTATCCATCACTGTAGATGCGGTAGTCTACTGGCGAATTGTGGATATGCAAAAGGCCTACTACAAGGTAGAAAATCTGCGAGCAGCTATGGTCAACCTTGTATTAACTCAAATCCGGGCAGAAATGGGCAAGCTGGAATTAGATGAAACCTTTACTGCTCGTGATCAAATTAACAGCATTCTATTACAGGATTTGGATAAGGCAACGGATCCCTGGGGCGTGAAAGTAACCCGTGTGGAGTTACGAGATATTGTGCCTGCCAAAGCCGTTCAAGATGCCATGGAGTTGCAAATGTCGGCTGAACGCAAGCGACGGGCAGCGATTTTGACTTCGGAAGGAGAGCGGGAAGCAGCAATTAATTCGGCTAAGGGACAGGCAGAGTCACAGGTATTGGCCGCAGAGGCACGGCAAAAGGCTGTGATTTTGGAAGCAGAGGCTCAGCAAAAAAGCTTAGTGCTGAAGGCCCAGGCTGAACGGCAACAGCAGGTGTTAAAGGCTCAGGCAACTGCAGAGGCACTCCAGATTATTGGCAAGACCTTGGAGAGTGACCCACGAGCACGGGAAGCATTGCAATTCCTAATGGCACAACAGTACCTAGAGGTAGGTATGAATATTGGCAGCAGCAGCAGTAGCAAGGTGATGTTTATGGATCCGCGTAGTATTCCTGCTACGATCGAAAGCATGAAAGCAATCGTAGGCGAACAACCATCCTAGAATAGTGCTCTAGGCTCAAGATATCCGTTCGAGCATTGCAACTCTGCTTAGGGTCATGCACTGTGAACCCCTATCGACGGTCAACTTGTAGCTATCCATCTGTTCCAATCATTAGCAGTCTATGCCAACTGATTCTGTCTATTCGTCGTTGGAGTCAACAACTGGCCTACCAGCACCAACACCTGACACTGCACAGGAGTCTGTATTTGCATACCCAGGTTTGGAATATCCAAACAACCGACCACCCGTGTCAACGTCTACGGTACAACGTGCCTATGAGCAGAAGGTAGGGCTTCTCAAGCAAACCTTAGACAACCATCGAGGCGATCGGCATCTGATTGTGCTTCAGGACTTTCCTGATCCCGATGCCCTAGCCTGCGCATGGGCTTATAAGTTGATCGCTGAAACCTATGATATTGACTGCGAAATTATCTATGCAGGCACCCTGAGTCATCAAGAAAATGTAGCACTAGTGCGGTTAACAAGCTTGCCTGTGCAACGCTGGGCAATGTCTGATGTGCGGACAAAACAGCTTTCTGCCTACCAGGGCTATGTCCTGATTGATAACCAAGGCACAACTAGTCAGCTCTTGCCATTGTTACGGGAGGCTGGGTTGCCCGCGATCGCAGTCATCGACCATCACAGTCCCCAAGGGAAGTTAGATGCTGAATTTGTAGATATTCGCCCTAATGCTAGGGCAACAACAGTAATTTTTGCCCAGTATCTGCAAGCGGGTTTGTTGCCATTTGATAGTGGTAACACGCAGCATGTTCGTTGTGCTACAGCCCTGATGCATGGCCTGAGGTCAGATACCAATGCCTTGCGTCAAGCACGAGAAGAGGAGTTTTTAGCAGCCGCTTTTCTCAGTCGTTTCTATGACCCCCAATTGTTGGATGCTGTGTTGCAGTCAGCCCGATCGCGACGGGTGATGGATGTGATTGCCAGAGCCTTACAAAACCGCATTCTTCAGAACAATTTTTCCATTGCTGGCGTGGGCTATTTGCTGTATGACGATCGGGATGCCATTCCCCAAGCTGCTGATTTTCTGGTAACTGAGGATAACGTTCACACAGCCCTTGTCTACGGCATTGTGCATGATCAAGATGAAGAATTAGAACTGGTAGTTGGTTCGTTACGCACAACACGCTTGACGTTGGATCCTGATGAATTTCTT
>JANWZG010000133.1 GCA_025054735.1 Cyanobacteriota bacterium
CTATCCAGGTGTTGCAACTGACTCAGGCACGCCGACGATTGCTCGATCAGGAGTCTAGGGCAGGTGCTGCATCAGCATTGATTGTAGGCAACCCAACCATGCCCCAAATCACCTTTCAGTTAGGGGGCAAGCCAGAGACATTATCCGCCTTACCCGGTGCGGAACAAGAAGCCAAAACGATCGCCAACTTGCTGCAAACCCAAGCTCTAGTGCATGATCAAGCCACAAAGTCTGCCGTTTTGGCCCGCTTGCCCAATGCTCGCATTATTCACCTAGCTACCCATGGGTTTTTGAATGATTTTGAGGGCCAGGGCATTCCTGGAGCAATTGCCCTAGCACCAGAGTTAAAGACAGCTCAGCCTATGGCACAACCCCTAGGAAAGATTGATGGCTTGCTAACAGCGAGTGAAATTCTTGAGCTAACTTTGGTGGCAGATTTGGTAACCCTGAGTGCCTGTGATACAGGGCGGGGGCGAATTACCGGGGATGGGGTAATTGGCCTGTCGCGATCGTGGTTAGCGGCGGGTGCTGCCAGCTTGGTGGTGTCGTTATGGAAGGTGCCAGACGACTCCACAGTGTTGCTGATGACAGAGTTTTACCGTAACTTACAACAGGGGCAAGCCAAAGCAGAAGCATTACGACAAGCAATGATCACCACAAAAGCCGTCTATCCTGATCCGATCGACTGGGCTGCATTCACCCTCATAGGCAATGTAGAGTAAGGCGAGCTAATTCACTTAACTCTCTAACGCTACGCTTGGCACATGTTACATTGACTATGCTCGATATAACTCGTGCTAGATTCTAGCTCTCTCTAATTGCCTAAGTGTGCTGTTGTGTAACTGTGAACTATGCCGATCGTCTCTCAAGCGTTGACTCCCGCCGACCTGCCGCCCCCGCCCCCACAACAGCTAGGTTGGTGCTGGACAGAGGGCACTGCGATACCCTATGAACCTACAGCACCCCTGCCCCGGATTAGCATTATCATCCCCAGCTACAATCAGGGGCGATTCATCGAAGAAACCATACGCTCGGTGCTCTTGCAGGCATACCCCAACCTAGAACTGATAGTTATGGATGGTGGCAGCACCGACACCACAATGGAAATTATCCAGCGTTACGACTCATTCATCCACAAGTGGGTAAGCGAACCCGATCGAGGTCAGTCCCATGCTGTAAATAAGGGCATTCAGCAAGCAACTGGTGACTTAATCGGGTGGCAAAACTCTGATGACATCTATCAACCAGGTACGTTTTGGCGCATGGCAGCCGCTGCGGTTGCTTCCCCTGATGCTGATGTGTTCTTTGGGGAAGTCAGGGCAATCAACGAACAGGGACAGGTATTACTGACCTACCCGGTCGGAGAATTTGACCCCCATGACTTACTGCCTTGGCCAACTAACCTGTTTAACCAAGGGATGTTTATCAGGAAACTCGTTTTTGATCGGATTGGCCTGATTGACGAGACCTATCACCACTGTATGGACTACGACTTGTTTTGGCGTATGGTAATTGCCGGTTGTCGATTTCAATTTGTGCCTGGCATTGCTGCCCATTTTCGTCACCACTATCAATCCAAAGGTGCAACCCAGCATGACGTAGCTGATCGCGAGTTTTGGCAACTCTACAAACGAGTCTATACCTGCCAAACCTTACCAACCTCTCTGCGGGTAAAAGCGCTGACATGCTTACAATCGGCCTGTCTACGGGATTATGCCTGTCAGCGGCGATCGCTCTTTCGCCAACATGTAGCAGAATTATTCTCCCTTGCAGGCATTCGTGGCCTTACACCGATGATTGTGGCAAAACTCCTCATCGATCGTCTACGTCCGATATCGCTAAATTCTGATTAGGCTTTTGAAGTAAAAATTAGCACTACAACTTTAATCAGAACTCAGCTATTTACTGTCTAACTGTCGCCAGTTCCGTTGCAACTGTACTGCATCTAAGTCCCGAATCAGCCCAAAATTAGACGATGTTACCAAACCATGCAGACCTGTATGGTTGGCAGCTACTTGTCTTGACTCCAAAATATTAGACTGAGTAACTACTTCATTACTATCTGGCAAATAGTCTAACCATACCCGCCCTTGGTAGTGGCGTAGTGGTTTCTTCAATGAAGCTCCAACTATCTCCACAGCCGTATTGTGAGTATCGAGCAAAATGGCATAGGAGTAATTATCGGTTTGCTCGTGAATGCCAATGCCCAGAGTATGCACTGTCGTTCCAAACTCGTAATTTTCCAAATAGTAAGCCTGCTGAGCACGATTTAAGGATCCTACATTCTGCTTTGCCTCAGATTGCTTTGCCTTACTAGCTTGGTTTAGGAATGATGGCAAGGCTAGTGCCGATAGGATCCCAATCACAACGATTACAACCAACAACTCAATTAGTGTAAACCCACGCTCTGCTGTGGCTTGCACTCTCGTCCTCATCAAGATAGCCTTCAGTTCATCCGTCATGACAGTCAGCATCCTCTCGGTGGTTTGTTTGGACAAATCAGTGATGACAACCAGTCCAAATAGTTTTTCAGAGAATTAACGGATGCACCGGAACAAAATCCTAAAATCTACGGAATGACCAATCACAACGGAGCTAATACCAATTCTCCACAAGCCAGCGACACAACCTATTAGTTCGTAGTAAGAACTTGAGTCCTTACCGCAAGCTATCCGTATCCATGGTGTAGAGAACGCAGTGGTATAGCTTGCAACAGAGAAAACATTTCCAAAAAAAACCCCCTCCCAAGCGGGAGAGGGTATAGGACAAGCAAGTGAACTATGGCCTAGAACCGGAACTGAGTACGGAGGTTGTAAACAAACACGGTCGGGTTGCCCGAAATATTGTTGGGGTTGAATACCACAATCAAGTTCGGGGTAAGGGAAATATTATCGGTAACTGGGAAATGATAGTTGGCCTCAAGCTCATACTGAGTTGAGTAAGACAAGCCAGGCGTTGAGGCTGCACCTGCTGCCAACAGGTTACGCCCACTAGTAACGTCGTAGGGTATTAAGAAGGAAATTGTGCCCAAGGCTCCCTTCTTAAAGAGATCTGGAAAAGCTACCCCAAATTGGATGGACTGGGTAGTGATTTGCCCAACGTTGCCCGCAGTGGTATTCAAGTTAGAGAATGCGATGCCATAACGTCCAAACAGACCTAGACCAGAGAACAGTTTCCAGTCGAAGTTTGCCAGCAACGTATCTGAAGAAACGTTAGTAGAGGTGCCAGGGCGACCAGCAAAGTTGAAGATACCCGTTACAGGCTCAGTAGCAGTTGGATAAAGTCCAGAAACAGTTTGATTCGTGCGAGCATAGGTAAACCGCAGAGACAAATCCTTACTAGGATAGAAATCTAGTTCGGCGATCGCTGTATTTAAGCCGCCAAACACACCCTTAGCTGGGTCAGCAGCGCTGTTGAGGAATGCTGGTAAGAACTCTGTAGATTGCCCAAAGTATCCTGCTTTCACTTCGACAGCATCACCCAATTTCAGGATGGCCACAGCACCAGCACCCCGGTCAACACCATTGAATAAGGTACTGCCGCTGCCATTAAAGGAGCCGACACCATTCAAGATAAAGGTGTAACGGTTATCGTCGAAGTAACGATAGATGTTAACGCGGGGGCCAACCACGACCCGTAGACTGTCGCCTACTGGGAAGGCATAGGATAGTTCGCGGAGAATGAACAACCCTGGATCAACACCAGCCGTCTGGTCAGTGAAGGGTACGCCCCAAGTGTTAAAGAAGTTGCCACCAGAGATCAGTAGATTGGCCGGAGAGAATCCATTACCAACAGCCAGTTGGGTAATCAACTGATCCTTACCAGAGAAAGAAGTTAGCAGAGTTAACCAAGCCAAGTTACTGAATGTTACGTTAGGATTTTCTGTCGCTGTGAAAATCGCAGGTGCACCGCTCACTAACTGCTCGGAGCGTACATTTGTGCCACCAGATACACCAGTGACGTTGAAGAACGCTAGGCCAGAGAGCTTGGTAGTTGTAGAAAACTGCTGTGCCTCTAGGGTTGCAGTGCGGGCCTCCAGGGCATCTACCCGACCCTTCAGGGTTGCCAGTTCAGCAGCAAATTCCTCCTGCAACTTTCTAATAGCTTCTAGGTCAGATTTGCTAACTAAGTCTGCTGTACCTTGGGCAATCAGTTCGCTAATCTTGTCCATACAAGCATTTAGGCCAGCCGCGAACTCATAACGGCTCAAGGGACGATTGCCTCGAAATGTACCATCGGGATACCCCACAATACAGCCATAGCGCTCAACCAGTGATTGCAACGACTGATAGGCCCAATCAGTAGGCATTACATCAGACAGTTGGGTAACGGACGTAACCTGAAGCATAGCGGGGTCAGTATCGACAGGTGCCATGTAGTAGTAGGAGTCGATCGCATTCGTAACTCGACCTGGATCTGTTGCGCTAGTCGTCAACGGTTGTGAAGCTACAGTAGATCGACTGGACTCTGTTGGAGTCATCGCCAATGTAGACGCTGGGACAGTAGCTTGGATAGCCGAAGATGTTGAGCCAATCGATCGAGAACTATCTTCCAACGAGGAACCTGCGCGAGCAACGTTGCCGGCAACTAGACATGCAAGCACAGTCACAGGCAGAGCCAGACAAATATTCCACAAGGTAGAAATCTTAAACATTAATCCTCACACCAAAATGCAGAACGAAAACACAAAGTGTTAGCTGTAGCCAAACTGGTCTTTCCACTACAGTAAAGTAAGCTGACAGACACACAGATAACGTATCCCAGACTACAGTATATAGACTTAACCGTTAACTATTCGTTAACTTTCGCTGATGTTACCAGACACGGTGGACTCTTTCACCAAATTTAATGTTACCGTTCTGGTAGCTTAAGCTATACTTATAGGTGTAACGCGGGGTAGAGCAGTCTGGTAGCTCGTCGGGCTCATAACCCGAAGGTCCATGGTTCAAATCCATGCCCCGCCATTAGAGTCAGTGATCCATGCTTCAAGAGCAATTGCTTGCTCATCTGCAGCAGGTTACTCGTGAACGCGATCCATATCTGGCGACGGCAGGTCACTTCTTTGTTAGGGAGTATGTGCGTCAACAGTTGGGTCAGTGGGGTGTAGTAACTATGCACGAGTTTGCGCAGCGTGGATTGCATCATCAAAATCTGATTCTCGACCTGCCGGGGCGAACATCGCAGTCGCCTGTGCTGATTGGGGCGCACTATGATGCAGTGCTAGGTACGCCTGGTGCTGATGATAACGCCAGTGGGGTAGCTGTTTTACTGGAATTAGCTAGGCTGTTTGCCCAGCAACCTGCCTACCATCCTATGCGCTTAGTGGCCTTCGACTTAGAAGAATATGGCATGGTGGGCAGTTCGCACTATGCTCAGGAACTACACCAGCGCGGTGAACCGTTGCGCCTGATGGTGTCGTTAGAAATGTTGGGCTATGTGGATACAACGCCTGGCTCTCAACGATATCCACCAGGGTTAGAGGCACTTTATCCTGCTCAGGGTGATTTCCTTGCCCTTGTTGGGGACGATCGAACTCGATTAGATCTCAACCATCTAAGCCAAAGTCTTAGGGCCGCGGGCATTCCCTGTGAGTGTCTGCTGGTCAACGATCGAGGGCTATCTCTGCCTGAAACTCGTCTTAGCGATCATTCACCATTTTGGGATCAGGGTTACCCTGCCTTAATGGCAACAGATACATCATTCTTGCGCAACCCTCACTATCATCAAGCCAGCGATCGCATTGATACGTTGAATCTAGAGTTTCTGACAGGGGTATGTCAGGGACTGTTCATAGGCTTAAGTACCCTTGATAGCGAGCACAAAAATCCGTAAGAAATCTGCTATGACTATCTTCTAGTGTTGGTTACTGTACCAAAGCCATCCACAGCTCATGACATTCTCTATCGATAAGGTTAACAATGGAGCCGATGGGAGTTGAACCCATGTCCGCAATGACTATTGACTGTTCGATCGTTCACAGGCTTAGCTCTTCTCATCCTCAGAGCAGGAACCGTCCCTTGTCCCGAACGGTGGGATGCTCTGGTTAAATCTTAACTAGATAACCGACCAGAGGCAGTTACCTAGGGCATCCGTTGGGGTTAAGTCTGCAATCCTTAACGGAGTCGAATTACAGACGCTCGAACCTAAAAGAGGCTATTAGGCAACAGCAACTGCCTTACGAGCAAAAGGAACGATGTTGTTTGCATCTATTCGTTTGAGTCTTGGATTTACGAGATACGACTCGCGCTCGGCCTGCATCACGAAGCAGCGTTCGCCACCACGTCGAAACCGTTACGACCCCTCGTGTGTAGCTACTGAAATTATAGCAGGCACAGCAGAGTTCTGTGGTGGTAGGTTCTGCTTAGTTCAAGCATCTCTTAATCGATAAGGACTAAAGTCCTTACTACAAACTTCCTAAATAGTCTGGGTTAATTGTAGGATTCTGGTTCCAGGAAGGTGGTGTGGGTTGTCTTGGCATTGCTGCTTCAGGAGCAGAAACTATCGGCCATGGTCTTGAAAACCCGCGACTTCCGATAGGGTATATAGCGGTCTGCCTTTGACTTCTTCGTAGATGCGTCCGATGTATTCTCCTAAGATACCAATGCTGACTAGTTGCACAGCACCGAGAAAAAAGATGGCGATGATGATGGTGGCATAGCCCGTCAGGGGGGAGTTGGGTACAAAGAAGCGCCAGTATACCGCTAGAATTACCATGAGTAGGGCAACTAAGGCAGCAAATAGGCCGGTGTAGATGGCGAGCCGCAGTGGCACTTTGGAAAAGGAAATAATGCCATTGATGGCGAGGGCAAAGGACTTGGTGAAGGTATATTTTACAGTGCCAGCATAGCGAGGGGGACGATCGAACACGATCGCCGTTTGGCGGAAGCCAACCCATGAGCGCAAACCCCGTAAATAACGATTACGTTCTGGCATGGCATTGAGCACGTCAACCACTTGGCGATCGAGCAAGCAAAAATCTCCAGTATCCATCGGGATTTGAACATCAGCTAGGTGATGGAGGAGGCGATAGAAGAGATAAGCTGTCCAACGCTTGAACCAGCTTTCTTGCTGACGTTGACTGCGTTGGGCATAAACGACGTGATAGCCCTGTCGCCACCGCTCCAACATTTGTGGAATCAGTTCTGGTGGGTCTTGCAGATCAGCATCTAGAATGATCACTACCTTACCCCGTGCAAAGTTTAATCCTGCTGTGACGGCAATTTGGTGACCAAAGTTGCGAGCCAAGCTGAGGTAGCAAATGCGATGATCCTTTTCGTGCAAATCACGGAGGAGTTCTAAGGTGCGATCGCGGCTCCCATCATTGACTAGCAATAGCTCACTGGTGCCGTCAAGCTGATCCATGACAGCACTCACCCGCCGATATAGCTCTGGCAAGGTTTCTTCTTCGTTATAAACAGGCACTATTAAGGAGTAGGTGGGCAGCATCAGACACGGATAGCTTGTTAGGTTCTCGTTAAGTTCCAATCTTTAAATTCCTTTGTAGCCTATCTCATCTATAGCAGACGCTGTAGCAGCAGCTTAGTGTGTTGCTAGGTCACTGACCCTAACTTGATTGGGATGCAGCTATAGGGTGTAGGTGAAGTCGTCTACCAAAATGCCGGGTACCCAGGAGCCACCAATGCTGCGGTAGTCGTAGGTGCTAATGACTGGGACAAATTCAACAGTGGTGGTTAAGTCTACTAGGGTATCACCAAAATAGTTGTAGAGGGTTTCATCAAAGCGCAAGTTTTCGATCGGTGCCACAAGCTCACCATTCTCTACCCAAAAGCAGGCATAGCGGGTCATGCCAGTGACTCTTCCGGTGGGACGATCGCTCCAATTCAGGTAATGCAGGTTAGAGACATACAACCCAGTGTCCAAGGTGGCCAGAATTTGGCTAGGAGCAAGGGTTCCGGGCATAAGCTCTGGCGAGCGTAGTTCTTCGTCTTGACTAGCACCATTGGCAATTTTGCCATACTCTTTAGCACTACGGCGGCTAACTAGTGTATTCGTCAGTTGCCCTGCTGTAATGAGGGGTAGTTCCAGGGGAGCAATGTCTCCCCATCCATTGAACCGGGGTACTAAACCAGGTCGAAAGTTTTCTCGCAGGGTGAAGTTGGGTGAAAGCAGCCGTTCTTGCCGTTGCAGTAGGTTTAAGCAACTACCTCCCTGCTGCAGCGATGCCTCACTAATGCCCCCCCAACTCAACATGTTGACAAGATCAGCGACTGCTGCTGGTGCCAAGTAGGTGCGATATTGCCCTCTGGGAATGGTTTTTTGGGGTTGACTGAGGCGCTCCAGTTGGCTTCGACAGGTGTCGAGTTGGTGGCTGTAGGCGCGATCGTCCCAATGACTTCCAGCTAGGGTGGCTTTCACGGCTTGACCATCGGCAGTGAACAGGGAATAGTCTAAATCGAAGGACTGGGTGGCAAACCAGTGTCGTTGTCCGGCTGAGTCGGCATAGGCCCTTACTAAATCTCCGGCTGCATAGATGCCAGCAAAGTCTAGGTCTGCTACGGGTTTTAGCACGTGGTCGGCAACTGCTGTCGGCTCCAGCAAGTCACCTAGGTGTACATCTCGACTATGGCTTTCTCCGGAGGGCACAACTAGGTGAGGATCGACAGGTAATTGGGGCAGTTCTTGGGTTAGCTCAGCTAGAGCAGTTTGCAGGGCAGGCCAATCAATATCCCAGTCGCCTGTGCAACTGATTTCTCGATTACTAGTGCGATCGTCTTGCATCAGGGTTAGGGTCAGGTGGGCATCGCGAACAACTCCGGTTTGGCGCACTTTGGCATGGTTGAAGCGAACGAATTGCGTTTGTTCTCCCCACAGGTTGAGGGTAAAGTGGGCGTTGGGAGCAACGAGGTCAGCTAGGGCGTTAGCGAGGCGAGCAAAAACGAGTTCCAGGGTAGCGTGCATGGTTAACAAACATTAGGTGGTGCAATGATACCAGGTTTACGATCGCTGAGGTTGACGAATACCGCGTCCTAACAACACAAATAGAACCAATGCACCTTGAATGACACCAGAGAGGGACGACTCTAAATTCAGGGCTAGCGGTAGCTGCAAACTGCCCACATTCAAACTGCTAAAGAAGAAGGCAATAGGCAAAATCAGCAGGGGATTGTAGTTGCCTAGCATGATAACCAGCAGCGAGAGAAACCCTAGGTTGCTGGAAATACTGGGGATCAAGCG
>JANWZG010000134.1 GCA_025054735.1 Cyanobacteriota bacterium
GAACTTAAAGTCTTCCTCTAGTTCAGCAACTGTTACATCAAAAAAGACAATCTTTTCTGGCAGGATGTCGTGATACATAATCACAGGTACCTTTGCCGATCGAGCATATTCATTAATTTCAGTAGAACTGCCCGCACTCACCAGCGCCAAAAAACTAGGCACGAGTTGCTCAGCCAGGAACTGCAAGCCAACTTTGGGCAAGGTTGCCCAACTGGTAATCTCCACCAGGCTGCCTGTCAACTGTGCAGGAAAAGGCATAGTAGTTGTTTCCTGGGTGCAGAGTTGCCCTAAATCTAGTTTATTCCCCTTCTCATCCCTATCCCAGACCGACGGCAAATCTAAAGGGTTAGAGCTGTTAGATGGAATGTCTGTCTGAGCCTTACCCACTGGAGGTAACATCGCTAAACTCATCAAGGAAACCATTAGTGCCGTTTGTAATTTCTGCATAGGTGACTTTAGTGCCAAGAGAAGGGACAGTTACAATACTGAAAGCGTTGTAAACGTGTTTACCATCAAAATATCCAAACATCAAAATATCCAAACACTAATAGTATTCGGCTAACGCCAGACTAGCAATACATTAAGGAATGATTAAGGTGACCCCATGACCCGTGCCCCTCTCAGTTGGACAGAACTCGCAGCCCTCGGAACGATGCAGGTAGATCCTGTCAATGGTGCAACTAATGCTCAATCGTGCCTACGATTATTTGGTAAGCCTGAAGCTGATGTACGAGTCACTTTATATCGCGATCGTCACGCATGGTGCCCCTACTGCCAAAAGGTTTGGCTGTGGTTAGAGGAAAAGCAAATTCCCTACCAAGTCAAAAAAATTACTATGTTTTGCTATGGTGAAAAAGAAAGCTGGTACAAGCGGAAAGTGCCCTCAGGGATGTTACCGGCGCTCGAACTGGATGGACAGTTGATCACAGAGAGCGATGATATTCTTCTAGCCTTGGAACAGGCATTTGGGCCACTAACCCACAGTATGACTAATCCACGGGTGCTACCCTTGCGGCGCTTGGAGCGGCTGCTGTTTAGAGCTTGGTGTACTTGGCTGTGCTATCCCACTGTAGTGCCTTGGCAAGAGCAACAACACCGTGACCAGTTCATTAACACGGTTGCTCAAGTAGAGGCAGCACTGGCAAATACGCCTGGCCCCTATTTTCTAGAGGATTTTGGCACAGTGGATGTTGTATTTGTCCCCTACGTGGAGCGCATGAATGCTAGTCTGTATTACTACAAGGGTTATTCGCTGCGAGAGGAAAATGCTCGTCTGGCAGCTTGGTTCGATGCTATGGAAAGCCGCCCTGCCTATCGTGGAACCCAGAGCGATTTCCATACCCATGTGCATGATTTGCCCCCCCAGATGGGTGGATGCTGGCAAAATAGTGATCCTCAAACTCGTATTCATCAACTGCGCGTCGATCGTGGCCCGTGGCTAGGCTTGCCCGATGCTAACTATCCAGAGCCAGAAACCTCGCGAGTGGAGGCTCTACACCGAGTTGTGAAGCACCACCGCAATATCATCCGTGTGAACCCAGCGGATGACAGCCTGATGGACGAGGCATTGCGCTGTGCGTTGACCTATCTGATTACAGGGGAAACTTGTACACCCCCAGCAGGGGCCGATCGCGCCCTACGGTATCTGCGCGATCGCATTAGCGTTCCCCGTGATATGTCCATCTATGCTGCTAAGCGGCTGCGGGAAGCTCTAGAAACCACAGCAGCACTGGTAGGTGATGGGCAAGGAGAGCCAATTCCTACTCAGCATCGTCGAGATCAAGACCCCGCTAACTTTGCCTTGGTGTAACCCTAATGGCGAGCAGCTAAGTACAGGATAATAGTAACCGAGAACTACTCAGCACTAGAACCATTAGGGTCACCGTTAGTTTGGACAAAGCCCTTCAGTTGGTTCACTAGACTACCTAGCTTACCCTCCTCGAGTAGGGTGTTAATTAATGCCAGTCCACTCGTAGATAGTAGCAGCTTGTTGATGTCCTCTGTACCGTTGCCATTGGCACCAGGGAAGGCATAAATGCGTGTGTCGCCCAGCACGCCAGGTTGTGGGGCAAGGGCAGTAAGGACTTCAGGCAGCTTTTCTGCCAGTTGTGGCCAGATGGTCTTAATGACTTCAGCAGTAAGGTTGGCATTGCTAATGATGTTGCGGGCAGCTAACTGAGCCTGGATGCCCTCTGCTTCTGCTAGGGCTTTGTCGCGGTTGGCCTCAGCTAGGGTACGGATGGCCTCGGCTTCTAGTTCAGCGGCCTGCTTAGCGATTTCTGCCTGTCGCTTACGCCGGAACGCATCAATCTCTACCACGTTTTGCTCACCAATGCGGCGCTCTTCTGCTTCTCGCTGGGCGGCAATCACTGCTAGTTGGCGCTGTCGTTCTGCTACTTCTACCTCAGTAGCAGTTGTCACTGCTGACTCTGCCTTAGCTCGCTGTGCTTCTGCCTGGAAGCTCTCTTTGCGCTTAGTGGCAATGGCGATCGCCACATCCTCTTGGGCAATGCGCGCTAACCGTTCCGACTCAGCAATTTGCACCTGAGCATCAAGGCGACTGGCTTCCACCGTGCGCTGACGAGTGATTTCTGCCACCTCTGCTTCCTGTTGTTGCAACGCTTGGGCCACCTTCAGTTGCTTGTTGCGCTCCTCTAGCTCAATATCAGCATCAATCTGACTCTGGCGAATGCCCAACCGCTTGCGGATTTCTTCCTCCTCCACAGCCTTTTCTTGAAGGATCTTTGCCCGCTGGGTAGCAGCAGCTTCCTTAGCCTTTGCCTCTTCAATTTCCCGTTCTCGCTGGGCTTTCATCGCCTCTACTTGCAGTTGCTGATCAAGACGGGCACTTTCTTTTTCTTGCTGAATGCTAAGGGAGCGCTTTTCAGCATCTAGTTCTTTTTGCTCGATCGTCACTTGAGTTGCCAGTTCCACCTCCCGTTTTTGCTGGATCGATCGCTGAATAGTTTCTGTCCGCAGGCGCACCCCTTGGGCATCAAAGAAGTTGTTTTGGTCGTAGGTGTCGCTTTCCTGAATCTCAGAAATGGCAATGTTATTCAGAGTCAGCCCTACCTTGGCGAGATCAGGTTGCATAAGATTGAGCACCTCTTGGGCAAACCCCAGCTTATCTGAGTCAATTTCTGCTAAGCTCTTAGTTTTGGCTGCTGCTCGGATGGCATCATCTGCCCGCTTTTCCAGGGCATTTTTGATATCGTCGCTGGTGATTTTACCTCCCTGGGAGAGGCGAGCGGCTGCTGTCAACACATCCTCTTGGGACGCATTAATGCAGACGTAGAAGGTAACACGCATATCTGCCCGTAGGTAGTCTTGAGTGCGCACGGCCAGTTTACCCGCCCGCTCCACGTCGATCGAAATCTCTCGCAATGGCACTCGTGTCAGTTCATGGAACCCTGGTAGCACCACGCAACCACCGTTAAGAATCACCGTCTTTTTCTTAATGAAAATGCCGCCCGTGCGCACAAAGGCTTCATTGGTGGGTGTGATTACGTATACGCGGGTATAAGCCCACACACTAGCAAGCAACAACACAATCAGGGTTACGACTAGTCCTGGAAAGACTAGAATGCCACTGGTTTGGGCCATCATCAAAGATGAAGCATGGGGCTGGGGCAACAGCGAAGGTGCAGTGCTAGCTGTAGTTTTCAAATCACAGCTCGACGGATCTGTCAGCAATTCGGAGGACGAGTGCAGTTGGCATTGCTCAGGAGTTGGAGAGGCAACTGCGGGAAGGGATTGAATCAGTACAAACCAGAAAAGCATAGTGATAGCAAGGTAAGGGGGCTAAATGATCACGAGCTGACACAATATACCTTGCTCAGTTTTACACCATAGGATTGTTGATCGTCGCGTTTCTGCCATACTCTGCAACCTATGCAGTAGTGCCTCTGTATTGTCTCACAGTTTCCCAATCACCAGATTCTCTGACTAGCCGATTCAACAAGAGGCATCAGTTCAATAGGGTTTAATCGCCTGAGGTAAACGAATTGTAAAGCAGGTTTGATAGGGTTGTGGATGAGATGGCAATGAGTCGAGACCATGCGCCGTTGTAGGACTAGCTCTATCTGCTGGCTTAACCAAGGGTTGACTCGTGACCTTAATCGTACCTTGCATATAGTCAACCAACCCTTTTACAAGGGCTAACCCTAGCCCTGTCCCTGGAATAACATGATCATTTGCCTTAGCTCCACGCCAAAATGTTTCAAACACATGGGCCAGTTCATCTTCAGCAATGCCATGCCCCTGGTTGCACAGGGTTATTGTCACCTGTTGGTTTGGTGACTCCCCGTCTAGTGAAGCTGTCAATGTAACTTGTGTATTGGAGAAGGCATACTTACCAGCGTTAGTCAGCAGTTCCGTTAGTATCCAGCGGATATTATCACGACTGCTCTGGAGATATAGGTGCTGCGGTAAATTAGTTACCAACGATACATTACACGATCGCCATTTGCCTTGGAATTCTGGCACCAAGTCGGTCACAATTTCTACCAGATCAATCCAGTCCAGTGGTGCAGTGAATTTCTTTAGCTCTAACTCTTGGAGCATCAGGAGGTTTTGAATCAGCTCAATTTCTCGATCGCAGCACTGCTCCAAAATATTTACGTAATGGTCATGGCGATCCTTTGCTAAATCCGATCGCCGTAGCATCCGAATTGCCAACCGCATACTAGTTAATGGAGTGCGTAACTCGTGATTCACCGTCGTGAGAAAACCATCTTTCACTTGGTTTAGGGCCTGCAATTCAGCGACTTGACGGCGGGTGACTTCATACAACTTGGATTGCACCTCCAAACTGCGACAAAGTTGAGAGGTGCGCTCTTCTACCAATGCCCGCACTTGGCGGAGGGTTTGCAACTGAATGATGGCCGTGCTGACTTGGCTACCAACTTGTTCTGCCAGTTTTAGGTCATCCGGCTGCCATGGATAGGAAGTGCTGCGTTGAATCACCAAGAACCCTAGCACAGTTCCACGATGCCCTAGAGGAACTAACAAAAGGGCAGGGAATCTATCTACTTGCAAAAGGGCATTAGGCACTGCAGAGGGATGTGATGTCAACAGTTCTTGGACATTGGCAACGGCTATCACTTCGTAGGGGTTGCTGAAGGCTTGTTGACAGAGCATACAGTCTGCCAACAAGAAGGATGAGGATTCTGAAGGTAGTTGGAGGGCATCCCCATCACTTCGGCACCACTGAGCCGCCAGCATAATCTGAGTCCCAGATTTACGGGGTTCTTGACTAGAAGATACAGGAAGTAATTCCGGCCTAACTTCTCTGGTTGGTACCTCTGAAGCAGATGGGATCAGAGTTAATCGACGGGAAACTAGTTGGTTGAGAGTTGACAGCATCGTATGCTGGGTCAGCAAGGGATCTCCATAGTTAATCAACAGCACTAGACCCCGATCTCCACCAAGCAAGTCAGTTACCCCCGCAATCGCCAGTTGCAAAATAGTCGTCAAGTCCAGGGAGCTACGTATGGCTGCGCTGATTCGATCAAGCAGATTTTGGCGTGCAGTAATAGCCTGAACTTGGTCACGCAGAGTTGCTACTTGATGGACTGTAGCTAGATGTGCAAATGCCATCGCGATAGGGCTAGCTACCGTAGCCAACCCTTTCACATCTGAACTACTCCAGGGATTAGTACCAAGCCGCAATAACCCAATGAGTCCATTTTCAACACCAGACCAGCCTACTTTAACAAGCAAGACAGAGCAACTTGCCAGGCCAGAAGGTAATTGGCTAGACGTAGGCAAGATTTCAATATCCACAACTTGAAACAGGTCTAACTGTTGCAGATGATGTTGGATTTGGGGATGACTAAGCCAAGTATCTAAGGAAATAGTAGAAATGTTGGGTGACCAGCCATCTCTAAACCAGTAGGTGCCGCTGGCAAGCTCGCTCACATGGGCAGATATAGCACTGCTGTCTGCTTGAAAACATTCCGCTAGACGACGCGCTATGTCAGACATCTGCTCCACGATCGGAGCATTAGTTAGCCGTGCAGTCAATTCTGCTGTCAAGTGAAAAGCGTCTGTTAGCACAGGTAAAGATAGATGCCCGTGAATAGGATGGCAACGCAAGTCTAGCGGCAATGGCATAGGATAACGAAGACGTACAGGGGTTGGAGAAACACTATAATCCCGATCGCTATCCTTTGAGATTACACTGCTATTCCTTCAACTATATCAGTACCATTACGGAATCAACCCGCGTAAACTATTGTATCTGCTTGTGAAATCTCCTGCCTGACAACTCATTGATTAGATGATGGTCTAGATAACTCTGTGCTCACTCAACCCTACATATCCTCTATGTTCACTATCAACCCATGCGATGTAGCCAGGAAACTGTTACGAGCACTAGGCTGTTGCTGTCATTGTAGTAAGCCTAATAGTTGCGGCTAATCTTGAGGTTTAGGGAGTAAGTCGTGTAGTACAATCAGCGGTCACCCTATACAGGGGTACTCTAATACAGGTAGACTGAAGAATAAATGTACGATTATAGAGTCTGCATCATCACCTATGATCCCCCTACGGCTCTCACTGCAAAATTTTCTGAGTTACCAACAGGCTTTGCTAGACTTTCGAGGTCTGCATACGGCTTGTATTTGTGGAGCCAACGGGTCGGGCAAGTCCTCTCTACTAGAGGCAATCTCTTGGGCACTGTGGGGACAAAGCCGCGCTACTAGCGAAGATGATGTGATCCACACGGGTATGTCAGAAGCTCGTGTAGATTTCATTTTTCAAATGCATCAGCAGGTCTACCGGGTAATTCGTACCCGCCAACGAGGGCAGGCAACAGTTCTAGACCTACAGGTAGCAACAGCTCAGGTAGCCCCATCCCACAATCAGACACCGATTCCAACACTGGATATGGGTGAATCTACATCCATCATTAGTGCTAAAGAACTAAGCTCACACCAATGCCCAGTTGAAGATTTGACACAACAGCTTACTTTTCGATCGCTAACTCTCCGAGGCTTACGCGCAACCCAGCAACTCATTCTGGATCGCCTGCGGTTAGATTATGACACCTTTGTCAACTCTGCCTATCTGCGTCAGGGGCGGGCTGATGAGTTTATGCTGAAACGTCCTAGTGAGCGCAAACAAATTTTGGCTACCTTGCTCAAATTAGACCAGTACGATGAATTGGCTGAGCGAGCGCGAGACCTAACCCGGCAGCGACGGGCAGCGATCGAAGTCTTGGAACAGCAGTATGAGAGTGTGGGTAACGCCTTACAGCGAGAGGCTGACATTGCTGACGAACGGCTGAGTTGGGAAAACAAGCTGGTGATGCTTCAGCGCCAGCAAGAGGCTGATGATCAACAATGGCAGGCCCTGCAAGCGCGACAACAACAACGACAGCAGTGGCAACAGCAATTGGCATGGCAGCAGCAACAACAAGCCGTCGTAGAGCAGGAGTGCGATCGCCTCCGCCAGGAGCTAGAGGTAGTGCAGCAGCACTATCAACAACTCGATGCCCTCTTGCAACAGGAATCTGTTATTCTCGTTGCCTATCAGCAGTTACAAGCACTTCAGGCTGAAGATGATGAGTTGACGGCTAAATTCCATGCCCATCAACAGGCTTGGGAACAACGGCAAGCCCTGCTTGAAGAGCAGGCAGCCCTTACGGGTGAATTGCAGGCCCAGCTTCGCCGTTTAGAAGCCCAGCGTGAGGTGCAACTGCAACAACAACAAGAGTTACGGCAAATTTTGGAAAAAGCTCCGACGATTGCTGATGCCCTGGCAAAACTCCACCAAGCCCGCGATCGACTGCAACAGTTAGATGATTTGCAAGCAATGGTTACCCCCCTCTGGCAACGACGGCAGCAACTCCATACCCACTTGGCGTTGGTGCAGGCTCGTCTGAGTGCCCGTCTGGATGAACTGCGGCTAGCAGCAGATCACTATCACCAGCAATATGCTCATCAGGCGCAACTTCAGCAGGCTGCATTGGACGTAGCAGAGCGCTTGGACTATTTGGAACAGCGTCGGCGTTATCAGGAGCAACTGCGAGAAAAGGGCATAGAGCGACGATCGTTTATGGATCAACTCCAAGCTCACCAACGTGACTACGAAGCTCAGTTAGGTGCCCTGGATCAAAAAGTGCAGTTTTTGCAACAGCCTGATGCTGTGTGTCCCCTTTGCGATCGCCCGCTCGATCAGCACCACTGGAACCTAGTGCTGCAAAAGCACAAGGCTGCCCAGCAGGAAATTCAAAATCAGCTTTGGGTGGTGCGAGAACAGCTTGTTACCTCAGAGCGAGAGATTCAAGTCTTGCGACGAGAATATAAGGAATTGGAACGGGAACTCCAGCCCTATGCTGCCATGTGGGAGCGACGAGGTCAGTTGCAGCAGGAATTGCAGCGATCAATCGATTCGTTTCAGCAATGGCAACGCTTGCAGGCCGAACAGGCTGAATTGACCCATGCCTTAGAGCAGAACGAATTTGCTCAAGACATTCGAGAAGAGCTGGCTGCTCTAGAGCAACAACTTGCTACTATCACCGCGCAGAAGGGTTCCTATGATGAGAAAGATCATGCACTGGTTCGAGGCGAGGTAGAGCGCTGGCGATGGGCAGAGATTAAGCAAGCAGAACTCAAGCAGACTCAGCTACGGTTAAACCAACTCATTGCCCAGCAGCCAGAGCTAGAGGCAACGATCGCCCATCTAGAAAAAGAACTTGCCACTGTGAAGGCATCTCCCCTACAGCAACAACTTGATGCCCTAAACCGTTACTTAGAGGAGTTGGGGTATGATCGTCAACACCACATCACCGTCCAAACCGCCCTACGCCAAGCCCAACCTTGGCAACTGCGCTACCAAGAACTGCAACAAGCTCAACAGCAAGCTCCCCACTTGCAACAACAGATTGCTGATCTGGAATCTAGGCTGCACCAGCGCACAACTGACTTAGCAGCCATCCGCGACCACATTGCTCACCTTCGCCAGTCTCTCGCAGACAACGCAGATGATGAGGAACACTTAGCACGATTGGCACAGCAGCGGCAACAACGCCGTGCAGAGATGGATACGGCGATCGCTCACCTAGGACGCTTGCAACAGCAACAGCACCACCTAGACAACCTGCGCCAACAGTACAGCACCCTTCATACACAACTACAAACCCTGCGCCATCAACAGCGGG
>JANWZG010000135.1 GCA_025054735.1 Cyanobacteriota bacterium
AATAACTCTCCGCTGCTAGCCACAGTTGTCTGATTCGTTGCCAATAGGAGTGGATCGCCCGTAGTCCCATAATCCCCTAAACGTTGCATCATTGATATCAACCCTAGTATTCCCAACCTGGGCAGACACTCAACGCTGTAGACTACGGGGATCAAGGGCATCGCGCAGCCCATCCCCCAGCAGATTAAACGCTAACACTGTCAAGACAATCATCTGGGCAGGGGCAGCTACTAACCAAGGGTGCAACACAATCACTGAGGCATTAGTGGCCAAAGATAGCATATTGCCCCAAGAGGCATCGGGTTGTTGAATACCCAGACCAATTAAACTCAGCACGGACTCTGCCAGAATAAAACTAGGGACTGTCAGAGTTGCAGAAATAATGACGTAGGTAGCAGTTTGGGGCAACACATGGCGCAAGATGATGTATAGTGGACGACCACCCATCGCTTGAGCAGCCTGAACATATTCTCGCTCTTTGATGGAGAGGACTTGCCCTCGAATTACCCGTGCTAACCCCGCCCAACTCACAAAGGACGTAATTACGACAATCAGTAAGAAGCGCTGACTGCTAGAGAGGCCAGTGGGCAAGATGGCAGCTAGGGTAATGAGCAGATAAAGCGTAGGGAGCGTCAACAAGACTTCAACTATGCGCATCAGCACAGCGTCAACCCATCCCCCAAAATAGCCAGCTACCCCACCAACCAGCATCCCCAAGGGAAATGAAATCGCCACACCGACTAGGCCAACGAATAGGCTAATGCGTCCACCATGCACAAGGCGGCTAAATTGATCTCGCCCTTGCTCGTCAGTACCCAACAGGTTGAGGTGCCCAGGGCCGATCGTCCCAAATAAATGCCCGTTAACAAACAACCGAATGGGGGACGGTTGACTAAAATCAACTAGCAGCGGGCGATCGCCAGTTTCCAAGTCGATCGCACCTTGACTGACGGGATACACATGCGGCCCCATCCATTGCCCTGCTGGAGTTCGCCAGTAAATCGTAGTAGGAGGCAGCAGAGGAGCAGCCTGAGATTCTGTCGGGCTGTAGGGTGCCACCCAGTCAGCAAAAATAGCAACCAAATAGAATGCCAATAATAACGCGGCACCCCATCGGGCAAGGGGGTTATTACGAAGCCGCTTCCACCAGTTCATTGCTGCTCTTTACCTGACTATTGTTGCTGTACCGTTCATCGTGCTCAACCATGAACACATTAGAGTACAGGTTAGCAATAATTTGCTGTCCTTGCTGAGTCAGGGATAAATATTGCAGGGCATCCTTGACGTAGGGATATACGCCATGCCAGTAAAACTTAGGATAGTTGCGGCGCAAGTCATCGGGATTACGATAACCCAGATGCTTGTTCACGCCTGTTTCTTCAAACTCGTAGAATAGGGCGCAGATTTTTTTCAAATACCGGGGATCACTGAGCTGACCTATTAGGTCTGAGGCTCGCAACAGCCCTGGATAGTTCACCTTATCTTGGTGATCTTCTTCATTAGGCACAGGAAAGCGAGTGAGTTCAATATTGAACTTAATCTGTTCAGCGTCGATCAAGGGATGTCCACCAAAGCGCTCATCAATGAATAGCTTGGCGCGATCGACATGGTAGGGGGTCAACCCTGCATCTGAGGAGCCTGCTGGCAGCCTGACCATCTCATCGCCGCGTCCAGTAGCATACAGATGCTCATTCATCCGGTCTTGGCGGCACACACCCTTCACATAGCCAATATCATGGCAAACCAGCGAAATAATGAAGTGCAGCCAATCCAGGGCAGAAACACCGCCTTCGCGAATGTGCTTGCCTCGTAGAATCTCCTGGCCTACCAAGGTTACCAAAATAGTGTGCTCGACATTGTGATAAAGGGCATCGCTGTTGGCAATGTTTTCCAACGCCATGCTGCCCGCCCAGCCAATAATTTCTTGATAGTCGCTATGCCAGCCACCATAGGTGCGGTAATAGCCCTGCTTTAACTGATCAACAAAGTGGTCAATCAAAAGTTCTGTGGCGTTGAACATCACAAACCTGCTACTAATCAAAATTTGTGGTAACTGTCTTCAAAAGTCGCAAACTACCCAGTGACAAATTACTGACAGGTTAGCGCCAGCTTGCCATCCCCCTTCCCTTACTGTATTAAAAATTTACCCAGGTAACACAGATCAATAACGACCATCTTTTAGATAACACGAAACGCTAACTCAAGACATCAACTGAACACTACTGAACACTATAGAGATATATAGCGTTCAATGATGGAATTGCGGAAGAGGGGGATCACTCCTACCTCTCCAGACTAGATGAGACACTACATCTCTAGCTGTTTAATCACCGTTTGCACGTCTTTATCACCTCGACCAGAACAGTTGATGACAATCCGAGGACTACCCACTAGTTGAGGACAGAGAGTCTCTAGGTAGGCGATCGCATGAGCTGTTTCCAAGGCAGGAATAATGCCCTCTAGGCGAGAAAGGCGTTGTAACCCCTCCAGGGCTTCTTGATCGGTCACTGCATAGTATTCTGCCCGTTGCGTATCTTTCAAAAAGCTGTGTTCTGGCCCTACTCCTGGGTAGTCCAATCCCGCACTGATGGAATAGGGTTCAATGACTTGTCCATCATCATCCTGAAGCAAGTAGCTCATAGCACCGTGCAGAACCCCAATCCTGCCCTTGGTTAGGGTAGCGGCGTGGTCATTGGTGTCCAGTCCTCGGCCTGCTGCTTCGATGCCAATCATGCGTACTGAGCGATCGGCCATAAACTCATGAAATAGCCCCATGGCATTAGACCCACCCCCTACACAGGCCAACAAAATATCCGGTAACCCACCCCACGCCTCCCAGCATTGTTGGCGTGTTTCTCGCCCAATCACGGCCTGGAAATCGCGCACAATCATTGGGTAAGGATGAGGCCCAGCTACGGATCCCAAAATGTAGTGGGTTGTTTCCACGTTGGTTACCCAATCGCGAATTGCTTCTGAAGTGGCATCCTTTAGGGTTCCTGTCCCTGCTTCCACCGGTCGCACTTCTGCTCCCATCAATCGCATCCGAAACACATTCAGCGCCTGCCGCTCCATATCGTGGATGCCCATGTAGATAATGCAGTTCAACCCAAAGCGAGCACAAACCGTTGCAGTTGCTACACCATGTTGCCCTGCACCCGTCTCGGCAATAATCCGGCGCTTACCCATGCGAGTTGCTAGCAGTACTTGGGCAAGGGCATTGTTGATCTTGTGGGCACCTGTATGATTAAGGTCTTCTCGCTTCAGGTAAATTTGAGGGCCTGTACCATCAGGGCGAGCGTAGTGAGTCGTCATCCGCTCAGCGAAATAAAGTGGACTGGGGCGACCCACATAATTACGTAGTAGCCCATCTAACTCTGCAAGAAACTCTGGGTCACGGCTATAGCGATAAAAGGCTGTTTCCAGCTCTGCCAAGGCGGGCATTAACGTTTCTGGAACGTATTTGCCCCCAAACCGTCCAAAGCGACCTAGGGCATCGGGTTGTTGGGTGTTGGCGGGTTGCCTTAGTGCAGGCGTTGGTTGAGGACGGGGGGTAACAGTCACGGGATCACCATCTAATCAGAACAGTCACAAATTATCCTACAAAATACCTTGAGTGCTGTGCAATTCATCAAGAAAAGGGGGTCAGATTATGAACCCCCTTACCATTTAGACGCTAATTGTCTGGCACGAATTGCTTAACAGCTTAGACTAGCACGTTATTCCCTACGGACAGATTGCTTGCTGTTACACCAGTCAATGTAGCTAGGGTGCTAAAGTTAGCGCCCCCAGTCAGACCGTTCGAGTCAATCTGCACAAGTGTGTTATTACCCGATTGGGTAAACCTTAAGAAACCGTCGGCTACCGGGTTAGCACCAAGATAGCCCAGATTTTTGAACAGGTTGCGCAAATCGAGCCAGTCTTCTGAGGGATTGAAGTCTGTGATAGTGTCTACGCCGTCGCTGAGGGCATTGTAGACGAACCGATCGCTGCCCGCACCCCCCGTTAGAGTGTCATTGCCGCCACCACCAACAATGATGTTATTGCCACTAGTGCCAACTAGGGTATCAGCACCAGCGCGACCAGCTAAGGTTACTGCGCTATCGTACAGATGGATATTGCGAAACTGGCTGTTAGCCGTGGGATTGGAGACATCATGGTCATTGAACAGCACCAGGTTGTTAAACACCCCAGTGAAGAACTGCCCAACTGGAATAGTGTAAGCCTTCCAGCCATCCCCAACCCGATAGTTGCCATCAAAGTCCCTATTGCCATAATTCTGAGTCCCTAGCAGCTTAAAGAACCGAGGCTCTTCTTGGGCATTGAACACCGTATCTTGGTCGAAGCCAATGCCGTGGATTTCACCGAGGGCATCGCTGCGAAACTCAAAGCTCAGGATTGTATCCCTAGTGATGGTCTTGTCGATGGTGAGAGCCTTCCAACCATTGCCAGTGATGGAAACTGCCGTGTTTTGGTTAGACAGGCTGGTGGTCGATGTGATGTCTTGCACTCCTGGAGCATAGGCCCTTAGGGACGCTAGGGATAAGCCCTGGTGGATGTTTTCAGGCACATCCGTCACGTTGATGGTGAATGCTTGGGTCTTGCTGAGGTTGCCACTGTCAGTAGCGGTGATGGAAAGGTTGATTTGGGGAGTGGTTTCATAGTCGAGGCTGACTCCTGCTTTGAGTTTGAGCTGGTTGTTGACGACCTCGAAGCGGTTGTCACTGACGGTGAAGGTGTGTCGATCGTTAGCATCGATGTCACTGACCGTCAGGGTACCAATAATGGCTCCGGCTGCATTTTCTGCCACACTGTTGCCACTTAGGGCGATCGCCGTCGGCGGGTGGTTGTGGGTAGAATGGTCATGACCGTGACCAGAACCGTGACCAGAACCGTGGCCACCACCGTGACCAGCACCAGCACCCAAGTTATAGATGCGAGGGTTATCGACAGGGGCATAGGGAACTGGATGAGCCGCTAGAAACGTGAGTATGTCTGGCGTGGCAATTCCAGGTTGTGCGATACCGTTGTAGGTAGCAATTCTAGGAGACTTGCTTAATGCACCACTAAAGGTAAAACTATTCCAGGTGTTATCTAAGACAACAATGAAAGTGTATTCACGTAATTGCGCCGTTACCCGATCAGCGATCGCATCCTTAAACGTGATAAAGCGCGTACCGTTGCGATCGACATAGTGCCCCTGGGCCAGACGATTCATCAATATGTTAAAGTCAAGGCGATCGCTCTCCAAACCGCCGGGGTAACTGATGCTGCCCAGGCTGTCATGTTTTACCCCCTTGATCACCACTTCCCGGCCTTGAGAAGTATCAAAGATAAAATCACAGTCAGGAGAGAGTACCAGTTCCAGACGACCAGTTTGTAACTGACTGCTAGTCAGGATCTTGTCCGTCCTGGGATCAAAATTGTTCAGGGCCTTGCCATTCCTGGTTAAATCCACATTCAAAAAGGCAAAATCCCAATTGCTTAGGTTGCCTAGGGTATGAACTTTTTTGAGATTGATTCCAGTGTCAAAGCCTGCAACAACAGAATTGCCCACCACCATGTCGCTGGTGCTGGTATGAAACTCAATGCCAACCTTGGCTACCATCGCCCCTGAAGACCGAGTACCCAACAAATCTAGGTTTTTAAGGGTGTATTTGCTGGTGTACTCCTGGTGAGTGCCCACATTGACTTCCCAAGCTTTCAAACCATCAATGACACTACGAACGTCATGACCCTGAAGAGGACTATTCTTGATTACCTCAAACCCCATGGTTGAGGTCAGTGTCTCATTATTCCGGAAATGCTGAATGGGGGGAACATCCACATTTACTGTGTTGTAGTACCGCGTCATCACGTCTGGCTTATCGAGATTGTTAGCCAGCGCCTTGAGATTATCAACACCGCGCATCATGTAGGTGAACCCAGCATGACGTTGGCCAGCCGCTACGTTATTTTCAACAATAATCAGCCTGCCCTGTAGCCAAAAGCCGACTCCATTGCTGCCAATGTCATGATTCTCAACCCGCCTAACATCCTTAGAAATCTCCAGTGTGCCCTCAGACTTGATAGCAATGTTGTTGCGCCATACACCAATCTCGTTACCCGTTTCAGCCACAAATGCAGAGCCAAATACATTGTAGGCAGCATTGTTTTCAAACACTGCATAGCTGTCGTGGTGGGCAAATCCAAATCCTGGCGAACCCCAGACAGCGTTGCCAATAACCATGGCAGGGTGACTGTGCAGATTTTCAACACCAGTGCGATGCAGGTGAAATGCATAACGTCCGCGGGGGTTAGTGATGCTAGTAGGAGAATTCTTAATCGGGTTGCCGCTGGCATCCAGAATACGGGTACCGTCGGCCCGGGTTTGAAAGTCATCTAAGTACTTGGACTTGTCAGTGCGTCCAAGCTGGAAGAACTCGGCATAGCGCACATCCACAGCGTCGTTGTGCATGAACATGACATGTCCGCGTTGGCTGTTGGGCAGAGCAGCGTAGTTCTCTGTCTCGATGATGACGTTACGACTGTAGTTGGCCACGTAAGCCTTCAAATCAGCCCTGGGTGCGTCATGGTTATACTGCAAGGGTCTGTCGATCGTAATCCGATTGCCGTTGATGGCTGTAATCTTTAGCTCTTCATCCTGAGTGCCTTGCCATACCAGTTCGCTCCCAGTCCAGCGATTAGGAACAAAATAGGTACCTGTGAGCACGATCGAATCCCCAACCTTCCAGTTTTTGGGCACTTCAGCTAAGACGAGTTGTGTAGCACCACGCATTGCATCTTGAGCAAGCCGCAAGTGAGAGGTTTTCTCCTGGCCATGGATTTCGACCTTGCCATGGGAAAGCACACCCCGACTCAGTTGCTGTGGATCCCAATTCAGGTCGATCGCACCATTATTGGCGATGACAATGCGTGCTGTTTTGTCACCTTGGATGGGTTGTTCCTTACGACCGATCGTCAACGTACCCGATGGTGCATTCACTAGTGTATCCACCACCATCTTGGTATTTCGATCGTGGGCAAAGGTCAACGTGCCATCAATGCGGACAGTCCTGAGACGAGCATTGCTCTCAACGTTATAAATGACATCAATACCAGTGGGAATCAAAACATTGGCACTGTTGTTGGGGATTCTGCCGCCTTGCCACGTTGTCGGATCAGACCATAACCCATCTCTAACAGCAACATGAGTCGCTGCTGCATGGGGAACTAGATTTAGTAAAGCTTCATGCTCGCTCTGTTTAGCTGGGTCATTAGCATGGGCATGAGAGTGAGTCATGGACGAATGTTGATTACTCATGGGTATTTTCACTCCTGTGATCAGTAGGAAATTGGGGGCAAAAACCTAGTCAAATCAGCACCCAATAGTCAGGCAAATTAAGCACTGCAAAAGGCCTAATCAACAAACAGAACCAACAGGAAACACCATTCAGAAATTTTTTGCACACGAAACCTTCACATGAATTCATGAGAGAAACTCTGAATCATGTTAAGCAGCACCCAGTAGCAAGTTTGGGTATAGGCTCAGGTAAATTGTGAAAATATTGCCTATAACATCCGATCTGATTTCAAGAACTCAGTAGCCCTATTCCAATAATTCAATAGTCAAATTTTCTTGCGGCTAAATTGAGCCAACAAGGTACCTATTAAGTAGGCATCATCAGGGGGCTGATGATTTTCATGACGAGTTTTCAATGACTGAATTTAGAATCCATAGAGGCTGTCCTTAATTTCCGAGATGATTATGTCAATGAGGATTGTCTAAAGTATTCGTTAGAATTACGGAAGTTATAGGCAGCTCAATTCTTGGTTCAGTATTATTTACGAAATTGATATAAAAGCCTTATCAAGAAACACTTTTGAAAGCCTTCTGAGCAGATTTTCTATGATGTCAAACGAAATAAATCACGATCGCACAAGTCGATCGTGATCTGACTTACATAACTTTCTGAAATTAATTCTTTCGATACCAGCTAAATTTCCATACTCTCTAGCTGGCTAGCATAAATCAAATTCTATTCTTGACAGATCTAAGGAAAACTTGTCAACTAACTATTTTGATAATTTCGTGTGGCAGGCATGAATATTTGCTTGAGTAGACAAGTTGTACAGACTTAGATAAAACCTGACTTATCATGGTTAGTTTGTTGAGTAAAACCAAATTAATATTCGCATTTTATAGTGATGAGACTGCAACACATCCAATTAACACACTGCTCACGACTATCTAGCCATAGACTCTTTACCTTGTCCTAGTAGTCTGTAAACTCGTGGAAACCCTTAGTAACACCCTGATGCTTGATGAAATCTTAAAAGAGCTATGCGGCATGGTTTGGTAAAGCTGTGCCAATTTTTTAATTGGCAGCGATCGACATGGTGACGCAGATCCACAGATTCTGATAAAAGCCACAGAATAGCTGCCTAAGCTTCTAGAGCACCCTACAGAGGACAGGCTTGAGTACCTTACAATAGGCAATATGTCATGTCGACAACGATCGCCTATGCTCCCCCAATCCACAGAAACACCAGCGAATCCTATTAACTGGACAGCCATCACTCGCCAATTTGAAGCTGCCCTAGGCAAAGATAATGTCATCCGTAAGCGTGAGGAACTGCTGGTGTATGAGTGTGACGGTCTTGCTAGTTACCGCCAACGCCCAGCCTTGGTAGTGTTGCCTCGAACTACTGAACAAGTCGCTACTGCTGTAAAAATTTGCCACGACCATGGCGTGCCCTTTGTGGCACGGGGGGCAGGCACTGGTTTGTCAGGCGGAGCATTACCCATCCCTGATTGCGTGCTGATTGTAACAGCGATGATGCGTAAAATCTTGGCAGTTGACCTAGATAATCAGCGAGTAGTCGTGCAACCCGGTGTCATTAACAGTTGGGTGACCCAAGCAGTGAGTGGGGCTGGGTTTTACTATGCACCTGACCCCTCTAGTCAAATCGTGTGTTCTATCGGCGGCAACGTAGCAGAAAACTCTGGTGGTGTTCACTGCCTTAAGTATGGCGTGACTACGAATCATGTGTTGGGGCTAAAGCTGGTATTACCCAATGGCTCGATCGTGGATGTCGGCGGTGACGTGCCAGAACAACCTGGCTACGACCTGACTGGCTTGTTTGTAGGCTCTGAAGGCACCTTGGGCATT
>JANWZG010000136.1 GCA_025054735.1 Cyanobacteriota bacterium
CCGTTAGGGGTAGTGGTTGGTGTGTCTCTTTCGCTTGGACTACATTAGACTGAATCACAACGATTCTCCCAATTGCATGACGACGTTAACGACTGTTTTCAAAACCACAGGATCGTACCTAGCAGCATTAGAACTGCATCTCACATGCACATCACAGTCATCATCATGGTAATTGACACCGAAATGCATGAGTTATGCAGCCTTTACTCAATATACCCAGCTAACACGGTATCTCCACTGCCTAACCCCTAAATTATCATGACCATCGCTCACCATAGCAAGTCCCAGCTATCTAGGTTGTGATTAGATGCATAGACCTATAGTGATTCATTAATGATTTAGGTCATGTTAATTGCCTATTATTACGAACTAGATTACCAACCAAATTGGTGTAGAGATTGCAGCCGCGCTGTAAAACTAATAGGATTTATGCAAGAGCTTGATGCCAGCTAACCAAATAACTACCCTGCGATGGGCAAGATCCACGGATCTAGCAATGGGTTTTGCCTGTCTCGTTCGGGGAACCGTAACATCGCCTAACTAGTTCCAGTGTTACATTGAAAGCAAGAAACTTGCAAGGGAGTAGCAGCAAGGGAGATTAGGTGGATGTCAGCAACAGACTTCAAAGACTATTACGCCATTTTGGGGGTAAGCCGTACTGCTGATAGTGAGGAAATTAAGAAGGCTTATCGTCGATTGGCACGCAAATATCACCCGGACTTGAACCCGGGCGATCGTAAAGCGGAAGCGATGTTCAAAGACATCAATGAAGCCTATGAAGTCCTGTCCGATACTGACAAACGTCGCAAATACGACCAATTTGGTCAGTACTGGAAACAGGTGGGGCAGGGAAATCCTTGGTCTGGCGGTAGCTCTGCTTCCAACTTTGACACGGTTGAGTTTGGACGATATGCCAGTTTTGAAGAATTTGTAAATGAGCTATTAGGGAGATTCTCAACGGGAACTGCTGGCTATGGTCAGCAAACTAGTCGCAGCCAGCGCACCACTGGTAGCCCTTTCGGGTTTAACCAAACTACTGGATTTAGTACCCAGCCTGGAACTGACTATGAATCCACCATTAAGCTCACCTTTAGGGAAGCCTTTCATGGGGTGCAAAAGCGGCTGACGGTTGGTATGGAGACAATTGATGTGCGCATTCCTGCTGGGGCTAAACCTGGTAGCCGCATCCGAGTGCGCGGCAAAGGCCAGATGGGTTCCTATGGTGAGCGGGGAGATCTGTACCTCAATGTGGAGCTACAGCCCCATAGCTTTTTCCGCTTTGATGGAGACAACTTGACCTGTGAAGTGCCCATTACCCCCGATGAAGCTGTGTTGGGTGCTCGGATTGACGTACCTACCCCAGACGGTATGGTAACTATGAGTGTGCCACCAGGAATTCGCTCTGGACAGTCGCTGCGACTTCGGGGCAAAGGATGGCCTAACCCCAAAGGTGGACGGGGTGACCAATTGGTGCAGGTCGTGATTGTGCCGCCTAAGGAGTTAACAGCGATAGAGCGGGAATATTACGAGAAGATTCGTGCTCAGCGCACGACTGACCCCCGGAGCCATCTGAAACAAATGACGCTGTAGCTATTTGCACAGTTGCTGTTGTATCTGACTCTACATGCGTTCTAGGGTGGGGATTCCCAGTAGGCTTAGCCCTAGCTTGAGAGTACGGGCAGTAAGGTCACACAGGGCTAGGCGAGATGTTCGCAACGGTTCATCGGCAGAGAGCACTGGGCAGCGATCGTAAAATTGGTTAAAGGTTTGGCTCAGCTCAAACAAATACTGACACAGGCGGTTAGGTAACCAATCGGCCTCTACCTCGACTAGCACTTCCTTAAATTGCAACAGTCGTTTAGTTAAAGCTAGCTCTGTCTCTTCAGCAAGTTGGAACTGCACACTTGCTAGAGCCGTAGTTGCCGACCCATCGAGCGGAGAAAGCTCAACCCCACCCTTGCGACTAATCCCCTGAATACGGACATAGGCATAAAGCAAATACGGAGCCGTATTGCCCTGCAAAGCCAGCATCCTGTCATAGCTAAAAATGTAATCGCTATTACGGTTTTGACTCAGGTCAGCATACTTAACAGCCCCAATGCCCACAACTTGGGCCACCTGATCTATAAAATCAGGCGACTCTTGCCGCTGCTCCGCTTGCAGGCGGGCTTCTAGATCCCTACGGGCGCGCTCTACCGCTTCATCCAGCAAATCCTTAAGCCGCACAGTCTCTCCAGAGCGGGTCTTCAGCCTTTTGCCATCCTCCCCCAGCACCAAACCAAAGGGTACATGGGTTAACGTTACCCCATCGGGCACCCAGCCTGCTCGCCTAGCGACCTGAAACACCTGAGCAAAGTGGTTAGCTTGCCCTGCATCCGTGACATAAATAATGCGCTCGGCCAAATCCTGGGTGATGCGATAGCGAATGGCCGCTAGATCCGTTGTGGCGTAGTTGTAGCCGCCATCAGATTTCTGCACAATCAGCGGTAAGGGCTTGCCTTCTTTGTTAGTAAAGCCTTCTAAAAACACACATTGAGCACCATTATCTTCCACTAGTAACCCTGCTGCTGCTAAGTCGGTCAATACATCAGGTAGAAATGGATTGTAGAAGGACTCTCCTCTCTCGGTGAGGCGAATATCCAAGCGATCGTAGATGTGCTGAAATTCTCGCCGCGACTGCTCACATAGTAATTGCCATGCCCTGCGACTATCAGGATCACCAGACTGCAAACTGACGACTGCTTGCCGAGCTACAGCCTGAAAGTCTGCGTCAGCATCGAAGCGTTGTTTAGCCTGTCGATAAAATGCCACTAAATCTCCCAAATCCAGCGCCTCATAGGTGGTTAGTGCATCAGGATAGACTTCTCGCAAGTAGGCAATTAACATGCCAAACTGGGTTCCCCAATCGCCTACATGGTTAAGACGCAGGACATCATGCCCATAAAACTCTAGGATCCGGGCGATGCAATCTCCAATAATGGTGGAGCGAAGATGACCTACATGCATCTCTTTGGCAATATTAGGGCTGGAAAAATCAACAATAATACGCTGCGGCTTTGCAGTCATCTCTACGCCTAAGCGTGGATCACTATGCATAGCCTGAAGTTGAGATGCCAAGTAATCGGGGAGTAAGCGAAAATTAATGAAACCAGGGCCAGCAATCTCTGGCGGACTGCATAGGTCAGCTATCTCTAGTTGCTGCACGATCGCCTCAGCAATTGCCCTAGGTGCCATACCCAGCCGCTTTGCCAGGGACATAGCAACATTTGCTTGGTAATCTCCAAACTTGGGATTATTGGTAGGTGCCAGCAGCGGATCCGTTCCGGCTAGCTCAATTCCAAAGGCATTGACCAAGGCTGCTTCTAACCGGGCTTTTAATACAGCGATCGTAGCCGTCATGCTCTCAAACCGATGGACAGGTCACTCCCTATCTTATAACCTCCTAAGACCGCGACGGCACCGATAATTGTGCTCATGCAGCAGATGCTAGTTGGTTCCGGTGTTCCCAAACGAAACCCAATACCCCAGCAACTTGAGACACTACCAGCAACAGAGAAATCAGTATTGGAGGCTGTTTCAGCAGTTGAGAAAATGGGAACGTCAGCAAGTTGATGTAGAACGAGAGCGGCTCAACTCGCATAGGGCTAGCATCCCGTTGAGCACGAATGCAGTGGAAATGGTAGGCTCCCCGTCCATAGTTAAAGTGTTGTTTCCAGTAGGTTTTGAGGGAAAGTTGATGGGCATGGTGAATGCGGGCAGTGGGGACATACTGCATGGGATAACCAGCATGTAACCAACGATGGCAAAATTCTCGGTCTTCCCCGGCTGCCAACGGAAACGTGGTGTTGAATCCACCCACCTCGTGAAATAACAAGGTTGGCAATGCCATATTGTTCGAGGCAAAGAACGTTGGGCGATTGGAACTAATGTTGTAATACCAATAGATATAGTCAATTAATGTCTGACTGGCTGTGGAATAGAGGTTGCTGGGCAACGCATTGAGAGAGTGACCACCTAAGAGTGCTGTTGGTGTTTTTGCAAACTGCACGGCAAAGTTGGTTAACCAGTCTGGTGCTGGTCGGCAGTCATCGTCTGTAAAGGCTAGATAGGCTCCTTGAGCATGGCTCGCACCTGTGTTGCGGGCAGTAGCAGGCCCTTGGTTAGTTTGGGTAATCAACGCAATAGTTAATGAGTCACGAAAGGGGTTAACTACTGGTTCTAGTGACATAGTGCTGCCATCATCAACAACAATCACCTCTAGGCGATCGTGGGGATAGTCCAACTGAGTTAAGGCTGTTAAACACTCTGCTAAGGACTTAGGGCGATTATAGGTGGGGATGACAATGGAAAAAAGAGGTACCTCTGTCATGGGAATTAACTCGTAGCAATTACAATCGTGATAGTACGTCAGTGAAGATCTTGTGCATCAGCTTGTTACTGATTATTAGGTGCCCGGTTCTGCTTGACAGAAACATCAACCTGTATGTTTAGCGATACCTACACTCCCAACCTAACACTGGAATACCTGACAATCTCGCTCAACGTTACACTTGATTACGAGGTGTGAGCCATCTGTAACAGCCGTGATACCTTCTTGGTGAGCAGTTGCCCTCAGGCTTTATTAACGGTTGTCATGCCTGAGCATCTGCATGGCATTCTTGGATGCTCTTTAACTTCTCCTTGACTATTATCGATACTTCCCTATTCAATTAACGGTTATTCATTTCTATGAACAGGTCTTTAGAGTCGTCCTTTACTGATCGTGTTGCTTGGTTAACGAGTGCTTGTCCTGTTGCCCGGTCTGATCGTCACTTGTATGAAGAAAGCATTGAAGACTATGTAGCCCAACTGCAACTTCATATGGCGTTGCAAGCACGTAATCTAGTCCCCACGCTGAATCAAGAGGCAGTAAGCACAGATCTAGAGAGTCGTTGCCAACTATTGCATCGCACCCAAGCTGATGCTGAGCGATTGGTCTCTCGCTGTGCTGTGTAATCAATAGATTCACTGAGGCATTTAGTTAACAATTGAGTCACTTTGTAACAGTTAATAACTTCGTTACCTAGGAAACAACCCAGTTCTAGATGCGTCAGTAAAAATTGAGATATAGGTTGTGGTAGCTGGGTCAGCTATTGTCAGCAACGCCGATATTGTTAACACGGAGGACTGCGCCATGTCAGATTTAAACCGCGGCATCATGAAGTTCGATGGAGCTGACTCGCCAATTGCGGTTGCCATCTCTGCAATTCTAGTGTTAGGTGGCATTGCACTGCTGATTTGGTGGGCGATGGTATCTGCCTACAATGTTGGTTAAGTCTAGCTATTGTTGGCTAGCTGCTTTTGGTAGACTAGGGGTTGATGGATTATCATCGTGGCCTTGCCCATGACCGTAGAGCTAGAACGATCGTTGTCTGCATCAACCCCGACCTCATTGTTGTTGTCTGCACATAATCTGTGTAAGAGTTTTGGCGGCATTCGTGCTGTAGACAACGCTAGCATTACAGTTCCAGTGGGTAGCATCACGGGCTTGATTGGGCCAAATGGTGCAGGAAAAACCACACTGTTTAATTTGCTGTCTCAATTTATTCGGCCTGATCGGGGCACTATTCTGTTTGATGGGGCACCTATTCACACCTTGCAGCCTCACCAGATCGCTCAACAGGGCCTAGTTCGTACCTTTCAAGTGGCACGGGTTCTATCTCGGCTAACTGTGCTAGAAAACATGTTGCTAGGAGCACAGCACCAAACAGGTGAGAACTTCTGGCAGGTGTGGCTTCAGCCTCGGCGAGTAGCAGCCGAAGAGCAACAACTGCGCGACAAGGCACGAGAAATTTTGCATTCCGTTGGCCTAGGCCATATGGCAAATGCCTATGCAGGGTCACTCTCTGGTGGACAGCGGAAACTGCTGGAGATGGCACGGGCACTGATGGTAAATCCTAAGCTGATCTTGCTAGATGAGCCAGCAGCGGGAGTCAACCCTACATTGATTAACCAGATCTGTGATCACATTCGGATGTGGAATCAGCAGGGTATGAGCTTTTTGATCATTGAGCACAATATGGATGTGATTATGTCGCTGTGCGATCGGGTATGGGTTTTGGCGGAAGGTCGCAACCTAGCCGATGGCACTCCAGAGGAGGTGCAATCTAATCCAGCCGTGCTCGAAGCTTATCTAGGCAAGTAACCTCGGATAAGAAGCGGCTACCTGCTCCCTAGAGTTTGTTCCAGCCGTTGGCTGAACTGAGACATGCCATAGCAAATCAACCAGTAGATGGCACCAATAAAGAGATATACCTCGGCATAGCGCCCAATGAAGTCAGCTTGGGCCAAGATCGATCGAGAGATGCCCGTTAGTTCCACCAAGGCGAATAGCGCTAGTAACGATGTGTCTTTGAACAGGGAAATAAATTGGTTAACAATCGCTGGAATCACAGCTCGTAGCGCTTGCGGCAAGACAATTAGCCCCATTGTCAGCCATGGGCCTAACCCTAAGGCTTTAGCCGCTTCATACTGTCCACGGGGGATAGCTTGCAGGCCACCCCGTACAGCCTCGGCTAGGTAGGCAGCATTGAAAAGAGCAAGGCCCGCGATCGCTCGCAACACCCGATCAAGGCGAATGGTAGGGGGAAACAGCAGTTGTAGCATCACCATGGCCATGAACAAGATGCCGATCAATGGCAAGCCACGCACGATTTCGATATATAGGACACTAAACCAGCGAATAACGGGCAAATCACTCTGACGGCCCAGAGCCAACAGCACTCCTAAGGGAAACGCTACCCCGATGCTTACTACAGACAGTACAACAGTCAGCAATAACCCATTCCAGCGAATGGGTGGCACGGGTTTTAAGCCTGCCCCACCGCTGAGCAACCACCAGATCCCAAGGGTTGAAACTGTCAGCAGCACGGTAATGGAGAGGGGATGGGTTATAAACGCTACCCAAGAAGCGGGTCGGCGGACTGTTACAGAGCGTGGTTGTTGCCATAAATACCAACTGCTAGCGATGACAATTGCCCCAAACCACAGAGCTGCGATCGCAACACGCCACACCTGATCTTTGGGATAACGCCCCACCAGGAATAGAGATAGATTAGCCTGAATTACTCGCCACTGGGCTTGTTGTATAGCCCAAGTAGTTGTGAGCACAAGAATCCATCCCAAGATTACAACGGCTATAAGCGTGAGGATAACGTTGTACCAAGTGTTGAAGAGATTGCGACGTAACCATAACCATGGCGATGGTGTTAAAGGTTTTAAGGTGGTCATTACACAAACACTCGGTGCTTGAGAGATGGCATTTGGCGGCGAACTTGCTCTAAGCGTGAAGGGTCGATCGTCGCCACTACAACACCGGGTTGGTCGCCTGCATCAGCCAGCACCACACCCCAAGGATCTACAATCATGGCATGACCATGGGATTGGCGACGAGCATTATGCTTGCCAGTTTGGGCTGGGGCAATGATATAACAGGTGTTTTCAATGGCACGAGCTTGCAGCAGTACCTGCCAGTGATCTTTGCCCGTGTAAGCCGTGAACGTAGCAGGCACAAACAGAATTTCTGCGCCCATTTGCGCTAAGTGGCGATATAACTCCGGAAAGCGCAAGTCGTAACATACGGATAATCCCAAATTTCCCAACTCCTTAGAGGGATAAACTGGCGGCATCTGGTTACCGGCAACCATAGTGCCAGACTCACGATAGGTATTACCATCGGGCAAGTCTACATCAAATAAATGCACCTTCTCATAGCGGGCTAGCTCTTGCCCATTGCGTCCAATCAGTAGGGCAGTATTGTAAGCTTTGCCAGGAGTAGCCGGTACCGGATAGCCACCCCCCAAAATCATGACCTGATATTTTAGTGCCATGGTCTTGAGGAATTTTTCGCTTTCACGGGCGATCGTTTCTGCCTGGGCTATCTTTTTCTCTTCATCGCCTAAGAAAGAAAAGTTTTCAGGTAATCCAATCAACTCTGCGCCTTGTTTAACCGCTAGATCAATTAAATCTTCTGCCTGGTTTAAATTTTTCTCCAAATCAGGGATGCTGTTCATTTGCAAGGCAGCAGCAACATAAGACTTCATAACCATGTTCAAGGAATCAACTATATGCGTGTGTATGCGTGTGGTGACAAGCCATAGATTCTAGATTACAGGTTTCCGGCTAATAGATTCTAGATTACAGGTTTCCGGCTAGCACCATACCAGTCGGATTTAGATTTATAGAGGCTTTAGGATTTCTACAAAATCCGATTGTAAAAAGTAGCTGGTTAGGATAAACGAACCATATAAAAACATGGCTCGCATAACTTTTCTCATAGAGTACAGGGGTATTTGGTGTAACAGGCCTTTGAAAATTGTTGCAGTCGGTTTCGGCTGTAGGTAAAGGCATTTGTTTTGTCAGGATAGCTGACCCTGCCCACTAGGCACCTGTCTAGGGGTTGGTAGGGCGATTATCATAACAAGATAGTGTCGCTTATAACTCTTCCCTCAACAATCACAACTGATGTGTCCCAACCCCTCTAGGGTAGCTTTGCCGATGACTCCTTTTGACGTTGCTCAGGATCAGTTGTTCAGGAAAACTGACGTTGCTCTAGCCAATCAGCACCACCGTAGAATAAAGATTACCTGAATAAATGTATACTTAAGCTCTACACTGGGTTCACTAATTCTATGGGTGAGAATAAGAATTGGTTGATCATCACATCTGTAGCGTTTGGAGTTGGCTTTAGCCTCAGTCTTGCTGTTACTCGTCAAGTAAGAACTTCGGCATTAATCAGCTTGATAACAATTCCAGCCTCAGCCGCTGGGGTGTTTGTAGCGAATCGGCAGCGCCAGCAAGAGATGTTTATGTTTCTTAAAGCCGACATTAAGACGCTTGAGCAACAAAAAGAAGCCTTGAAGCGATCGCTGCAAACCCTACAGGATTATCAAGACGCAACTCAGGCGACCCATGCCCAAGCTCAGCAAGAACTAGAAGCTAAACTCCAGCAGCTACAAACTCAGCTAGATGCTGATCAGCAGAAACATCACTCACTTCAAAGTGACCTAGCAGCGCTTGAGCAGCAACGGCAAACCCTGGAGCAAGCAGTGGCAAGGCTTCGTCA
>JANWZG010000137.1 GCA_025054735.1 Cyanobacteriota bacterium
TATCTTGGCTTGGGTCTGCTGGCTAGCCTTGTCTCTATCACCTTTACCCAGACAATCAAGCTAGCCCAATCCTGCTTTGGCGGACAAGTGGCACCCCTAACGTGGCTGGGTCAAATTCCTCGTGCTCTGCATCCAATCATGGGCGGCGCAGTAGTGGGCATCACTGCTCTAGGATTTCCTCAGATTATGGGGGTTGGCTATGAGACGATCGAGGCCATTCTCCGCGATGTGGAATTCTCTCTGCCGTTGCTAGTTATCTTGCTGGTCACGAAGCTAATTGTTACGGCGGTCAGCTCTGGCAGTGGACTGGTGGGTGGCATCTATGCCCCAGCTCTTTTTCTGGGATCAGCCCTAGGGGCCTCCTACGGCAAGGTTTTACAGATCCTCTTGCCTGACAGTGTTAGCATTGCTGCTCCCCCTGCCTATGCCATGGTTGGGATGGCTGCTGTCTTAGCAGGTAGTGTGCGTGCGCCTCTGACCTCAATCTTGCTACTGTTTGAACTCACCCGTGACTACCGCATTGTCTTGCCACTAATGGCGGCTGTGGGGCTGAGTGTATGGCTAGTGGACTACCTAAAACCCATGGCCACAGGGTTGAATTTGCAGCAGATGGGGGTTAATGTTGACCGTGACTACCGCCAAGAGTTGCTACACCAACTGCGTGTAGAGGAAGCCATGCAAGTTAACGTCCTGATACTGCCACAAACCATGTCTATTGTGGAAGTGGGTCAAATCTTGCTGAGCTACCATGCCCATAGTGCCCTCGTGACTGATAGCCATGGTAGGCTGCGTGGCATTGTGACTCTTCAAGATGTGGATCGTGCCCTCAGCCGAATTATCCAGACTACTGGTGCGCTAGCCAATTCCCCAGAAGCTCTGGTACCAGATTTGCCTGACCTGGGCACTATTTGCACAACAGATGTGATCCATACATACCGGGATGAGTCCCTAGCGACTGCCCTTGACCGCATGGCATCGCGTGGGTTGCACCAACTGCCCGTTGTAGACCGCAGCAACCCTGACCGCATCGTGGGCTTACTTGACCACGACAACATCACCCTAACCTGTAGCCTAGCGGCAACTCGCCAAGGATTGCAAACCTATCAACAGACTAGCTATCGGGGTGCGATCGTCACTCCTGTGACCAGTGCTGAACCTGTGATAGCTGTTAGCACCCAGCAATCATTACAAAACGCTAGCTAATTGCTGTTGTCTTCACCATAACCAAGTTTAAGAATAGTTTAATTTGAAATTCACCTGTGACATTGGCGCAGTTTTGAGCCAGAATACATAGGCTGTAGCGATCGTCTGTTAAACACCTGACGATTAAGCGCGTGCCAGCGTAGCCATAGCTATGTTTGCAAGCTAGGGAGTTTGGCCCCAAGTTGACCTCCTTAGAATGACGGCAATTCTGGCAATTCTATTGGCTGCCAGTCATTTAATGGCTGTTAGTTAATAGCTGTCAGTCACCAATTCATTCGCTAGCCAAGTCAGTTGCATGATATTAGGAAATTCTTAAGGTTTTCTTTCGGAAAAATCAGCCTGATTGAGCAGTACTAGTGTGAACTTTGTTGCATCTTTCACAAGGCAAGCGCTAGAACTGATAGCAGCTAGCAACGCAGTAGAATCCCTTGTCCATGATCTTTTGGCTTGGAGGCTACTGTCCATAACTTATTTTTAGATTGCCGGAAGAACCGCAAATAGTCAGATTACAGCACAAAAAATTAACCTAGCTAAAAGGTTCAATTTTTAAATCTGGTGTTATACTACTGACTCAATTCCAAGGCTAGTGATGGGTTAAATCCCGCTATGCTGGTGGTTTCTGTTCGCTGGTTAAGCTGTGGATTGAGTTACTGTCAAAGCAAGTAAGTTGTTTTTGGTGGTGGTTGTCTGTGTAGTTTGATTGTTGCGAATGGCAAAGGTAGGTTCTGCACCATAAAAATGGTATTGAACTTACCGGGTTGTGTGGTTAGAGTGTAGAGAAGATTCAATGCTAGCAATCAATGTCCTTGGCAATGTCCTTAGGTGGTTTGTTAGCAATGTCATAAAAAACCTTGCGGATTTTCTGCAAGCCTCTAGATAAAATCATGGTTCTTAGCAACACCCATAATCCTGCCCGCTGAGGCAATGGATAGTGGTTCTTTAAAGAGCCTTGTTTAGTTAACCCCTAGCAGTGATGGAGCATAGGCAGTGAGTAGTATCTTCACCAAGTTACGTGACTTTGTGGGTCTAAATGACCCAGTTGATTACGAAGAGTATGAGTATGAGGAAGCTCCTGAAGCAGACGAATATCAGGAACTCTATCGTGAGCAACATCCCCAGAAGCCCCCAGCACCAGCAGCTATGCCTGAGGAAGATAGCCGGGTTCGTCGTCGTTTGCGGGAGCGTTCTCCCTTGACCGCCAGTGAAGTTGGAATGTTAGGTGGAAATGGATCTATGAGTAATGTAATTGGGATGCCTGGTTCGGTGAATGGGATTTCTGAGGTGGTGGTGATGGAGCCACGATCGTTTGAAGAAATGCCCCAAGCGATTCAAGCTCTGCGAGAGCGCAAGTCAGTAGTCTTGAACCTAAACGTTATGGATCCTGATCAGGCCCAGCGCGCCGTTGATTTTGTTGCAGGTGGCACCTATGCGATCGACGGTCACCAAGAGCGTATTGGCGAGAGCATTTTCCTGTTTACTCCAAGCTGTGTGCAGGTCACCACTCAGGCAGGTGTCAGCCACGAAGCACCTCAGCCAGCCCGGACTCCTACCCGCCCTGCTACAGCTCCAACCCCTGCCTGGACCACAGAACCATCAGCGCGGATGGCATAGGCTCATCAAATTGCTCAATATACCCTGCTCTCTGGCACAATAGTTACCTCACAGGTTGTTGGAGCCAGAGATTTTTTTTGAGGTATACCCTATGGTCAAACAGCTAGCACTCATTGGTGGGGGCGTTATGGGAGAGGCACTACTGTCAGGCTGGCTAGCGCAGAACGTGGTGCAGCCTACAGCAGTATGGGTCAGTGATCCCCTAGCAGCGCGCCGTCATGAGTTAGCAACTCGATACCAAGTGCACGTGACGGATGACAATCGAGCAGCCATTACTGATGCAGCGATCATCTTCCTGGCTATCAAGCCCCAACTGTTTGCAGCCGTAGGTGCAGAGTTAGCGCCAGTAGTAGCGGCTGTGCCAGTCGCTCAAAAGCCGTTGGTTGTTTCAATTTTGGCAGGCACCCCCCTACACAAGCTAGAAGCTGCGTTTCCCGACTGTCCTGTGATTAGAGCCATGCCAAATACTCCAGCAACCGTGGGGGCAGGCATGACAGCGATCGCGGCTGGCCGCTGGGCAACACCTGACCATAGCCAACAAGCCCACCATTTGTTAACAGCCGCTGGCGATGTAGTTGAGGTGCCAGAATCCCTTATGGATGCAGTGACTGGTCTTTCTGGGTCTGGCCCCGCCTATGTAGCGTTACTGGTGGAAAGTCTAGCAGACGGCGGAGTGGCGGCTGGGTTACCGCGGGCGATCGCCGCTAGGCTAGCCCTACAAACCGTCATGGGAACTGCCCAACTACTGCACCAATCTGGAATGCACCCAGCAGAGCTGAAGGATCGGGTTGCCAGTCCCGGTGGTACCACGATCGCAGGCATTCTGGCCCTGGAACAAGCAGGGTTTCGCTCTGCCCTGATGCAGGCAGTAATGGCAGCAACCGAGCGATCTAAAGCCCTGGGACAGTACTAGGACAGTAATAGTCCGGTGACTCTACAACCCATAGGACGACATTAGTCCCACATTGCAGGGAGATGATGAGAACTAACCTCTCTCTTCAGCAGCAGCTAATAAACCCTTGCTTTACCACCGATATCTCTGTACCCCCACTGCAAGGGGGGTATGGGGCGTTTCTGCATCAGCTTAATTCTCGCCCCGCAATGCCTACACATGCTTCACCACGCTAGGCAATCAGCGCAATAAACACCTGCGCCAAAAGATCATCTACTGAATAGATCATGAATAGATCACTCTGTAGTCCCCGATGCGATAGCGCTAATAACCCTGCAAATCTCCCTTAAGCGCTTTGTCCAGTTGTAATTTTATCGAGGTGCCACTTGAGTAATTTTAGTTCGCGCAAATAGCGCCGTAGGCAAGCTGCACCTTGCAGTCCCAATAGGATGAGTAACTGGATCTCATAATCCCTCAGGAAAGGCAATCCTAGATTGATTGCACTTGTGCCGACAAATATGATAATGCTGTCCAAACGCAGTTCCCTAAAATTGCTCGCTAAATCGGGACGCTTGAGGAAGGTAGCTAGCATTACCAAGTAGGTGAGAAAAGTAAGCTGACCTGCAAAAATTACGCCCCCAATGGGTAGGTTCAGCCAAGAAGCCTCTCTGAGAATAGCCTGCAGGACGATCAGAACCAAACTAATTCCCTGTAACCACGCCGTAGCCACAATCCACTGTCTACCTAAATTGCAATCAGGGGTTTGCAAGCAAAACCATACCCCCCTAAGTTGCATTGCCAAGCTGATCCCAAGACAGAGCACGATAGGCGTGAAGAACCCTAACAGACTGAAGGTGAAGATGCCCGAAAATATGCCTATCACAAAAGCGATCGGCAAGAAGCAGGAGACCACTATGCCCGTTCTCACCAGCCCAATCCCTTCTTTAGTTCCTGTGAACCTACGATCCAAGTGGTTTGGCGGGTCTAGCCGGTAAAACTTGCGATTTTTGAGTAGGATTCGATTGTGACACTTATGGCAATCCATGCCTGTAGATACGTAGGGAGACTCTACCCTCAACGGAAAGTTAGGCAAGGTAGGTGTTCCACAGTAAGGGCATTCGCCAGCAAAAGTACCAGACTGAGCCGAATACTGCTTGATGTGGAGAATGAAAAGCAGTATGCTGAACGCACCAAGAGCCTGAATAAATTTGCCCAAGCCGATGAAAGAGGAACCAGCAAAAAGCGGAAGGACAGTACCGAAAACCAAACAGCCAATACAAGTGCCTACCACAGACACAATTTCGCTACTACTAGTTGCCTCGAACCGAGCATTCTTAAAAATTGATCCTGAGCTTGACATGGAATTACTGCTTATCTCTAGAACTTTGTCGCAAAGCTAGCACAAGGTCAGATGCAGCAACTGATGGTGACTTATTAAGTTGACGTTAGGCAACTCACCCAACCCAAAACTGTCATATCCCCGCCGACTAGTTACATAAGGCTCCCCTTTCCCAATCAAAAACCCTCTACTAGGGCTAACAACATACTGGTTCGGGTCAACGGCAGCAGATGCCTAGAGCTTAGCACCAGTAGCTCTCAACCGTCCACTACATTTGAACTGTTGGGCTGCTGCAAATGCCACTAATTTTTGCCGATGCTCGAATTATGGAGATGCTTGTTTAAGCATTAGCCTAATCTCAATATCAAATGTAGGGATTTTATTGACTACAACATCCCGAACAATGTCATAGTCAACACTAAAGTAGCCATGAATTGATCAATCAAGCATCCCAGCTATAGAGTTTCGTGCCAAAATCCCATGAATATTGCCACTGGTAAGCAATGCTGTCAGAGTTCGTGCAATTGAAGAAGAGTTAGACGGAGGTATAGTTCTTCCTGCTATAGGGCTGAGAAATCTTGTAGATCTAACATGCGGGTTGTACTAGCGCGATCGCCATCACTGTAGGTTAGGTTGAGGCTTTGCGAAATCCAACCTACAAGAGCTGAGCCATACCAATGACAACGATCGCCCTCACGCCTTGCCAAAGGAGAACAAGCCATCTGACAACGACGGTTTCGGCAACACCAGATTCGAGGCGATCGCGACAGTGTTCAGATGTTGCCCCAATTGCCCGCAACGCTGCCACGATCGAGTGCTGTACCCTGTCCTATAGGTTTTACTAAACTATAAGTCAAGCAGGTTTTACTGAACCATAATCAGCTATGGTCAAATAGTGGGATAAGGTCATGGTTAAAGATGGTCAACAACGATCGCTACCCAACATCCAACAACTGATTCGTGAAGTGATTAACTCTGGCAAGCTCACCCGTCAGGAGTATATGGCGCTGACCTTGGCGATGTTATCGAATCAGCGTCTTTCAGAGGACGATCGCCAACAAATTAACCGTGTGTTTGACAATATTCAAACGGCTCAAATCAAGATTGTTGATTCCTGACCAACTAGCATGGTAGTTAGTCACCGTCAGCCTGCCCAAGGCGTTGCTCAATGGCTAGTCCTATGGCAATGAACAGTACCGTTAACCCTTGGATAGCATAGACAATGGTGACAGGTACTCCAGCACTGCGTTGCATAACGTTAGCACCACCATTCAAGGCAGCAAAAAATAGCGATGTGAGGATCACGCCAATAACACTACCTCGACTGAGAAAGGCAATCGCAATTGCATCGAACCCATAACCCGGCGAAAATTTTTCAAACAGACGATGCTTGAGTCCCATGACCTCACCCGCACCTGCTAGTCCTGCTAGTCCACCTGCTAGGGTTAGGGCCAGTACGATTGTCCGCGCAACTGAAATTCCCGCATAACGAGCAGCCGTTGGATTGCGACCCACAACATCAATTTGGTAGCCTAAGGCAGATTTTTGCAAACCAATCCAGAGGACGATCGCTGCCACGAGACCTAATATCACCCCAGCATGGGCTTGGCTCTGGGGCAAGATAATGGGCAACCATGCCGACGGTGCCAACAACGGACTAAAGGGACTAGGAGCCTTGGGTTCCATCAGTGGGCCTTGCACCAGATAGCTAATCAGATTCAACCCGATGTAATTTAGTAACAAGGTTGTAATCACTTCATTGACACCCCGCACGGCCTTCAGATATCCCGGTATAAATCCCCAGATGGCACCAAACAGAAAACCAGTTACCAGAGCCAGCGGCAGGTGAATGATAGTGGGTAATCCCTTTACGTAAAGCCCTACAAGAGCACTTCCCAGCCCCCCCAGATAGATTTGTCCTTCACCACCAATGTTGAACTGCCCAGCCCGGAGGGCCACTAGCACCCCTAAGCTACTAAACAAGAGTGGCGATAGCTTGGTTAGAGTGTTGCCTAGACCGTAGTAGTTGAACAATGATTCGGTAAAGAGGATGCCATAGGCTCGAAGGGGATTCACGCCTACCAAGCTGATTAGCCCAGCTCCAACCAAGAGCGCTGCTAAAATTGCTACCAAGGGTGTGAAAAGCGATCGGCCCTTGACCAATATAGTCATGATGCCCATGGAATGAGATGATTTGGGGATGAAAACCATAGGGGAACGAAGTTATCAAGAACATTAGACTAGCATTAGGGCATTGGTGACTGGCGGCAACAGCACCTTTCTGCGGGGATTAGGCCAAGGGTAGCCCGTTGTCACGGGTTTGCAGACAATCTAGAAATGCCTGCGCTTCTGGCTCAGGTGAGGCTAAAAACTCCTCTGGCGTACCCAATACGATCAGTTGACCGTTGTGCATCAGGCCAATACGAGTAGCTAGGCGAAAGGCCTCTTGGATGTCGTGGGTAACAAAGACGATCGTTTTGCCCAAGGCAGTTTGCAAGCGCTGTAGCTGACGTTGTAAGTCTAGGCGGGTAATGGGATCTAGAGCAGCAAAGGGTTCATCCATTAGCATTAGGGGAGGATCTGCAGCCAAGGCACGGGCAACCCCGACCCGCTGGCGCTGCCCCCCCGATAGTTGATGGGGATAGCGATCAGCAAATTGACTAGGATCTAGCCCTACCATATGGAGTAACTCATGCACACGGGCTTTAACCTGCAATGATTTCCAGCCTAACAATGTGGGAACTAGTCCTATATTCCGTTCGATGGTGAAATGGGGAAATAGTCCAGTTTCCTGAATCACATAGCCAATCTGTCGTCGAAGCTGAATAGCATCCCAGGCGATCGTTGGTTTTCCCTGTACCCAGACTTCACCACTAGTCGGTGTCAAGAGGTGATTAATCAGTTTCATGGTCGTGGTTTTACCGCTACCACTGCGCCCCAGAAGCACCAATACTTCACCCCTATAGACTTGGAAGGTCAGATCCCTAAGGAGGGTACGAGCAGCCACCTGGTAACTCACATGCCGAAACTCAACTACTTGACCAGCAGCACTGGTGGTACTTGAAACCATAGATTTAGATTTAGTTAGATTTAGTCAGGATTTTGTTTATACCGACGGGGTTGATTACGATGGTGAGAATCTGCCTGCTCAACATACCACCGTCGCCATTCCACTGAGCTACGGAGCGCAAACCACAATAGTAGCATCGCAACAATGCCACCTTGCTGTGGTTCTTGAAAGGCAAAAATCACCAGCGCAACACACAGCATATCTTGGAGCAAAACGACCCAAAGGGGTAGCCCGCGCAGGCGATAAAACCAACCCACCTGCACCAATTGCATCACAAGCGCTAGTAAGGCACACACTGTAGCAATGATGCTAGTCAGCCAACTGGGAATGTCTGTAGCTTGAACGATCGCCACGCCCATAATGGCTCCGACAATTGGGCTAAAGCCTAGTTGCACGAATTGCAAAATGCGTTGCCCTAGCAGTTGAGTCGATGCTAGCAGCTCAAACAGCGACCAACTCACCAGCACACCAATCACAATCGGGGGAGCGATCGCATTCAAAATCGGTACCTCGTACCAAAGGTTGTCGCCGCTCATAAGACCAATCAACAACAGCGGCAATGCAATACGTCCAACGCCCACAGCAGCAGCAGCAGACAGGGCAGCGAGGAGTTCAATCATAACTGTTGTCAAGTGCAGATGACGATGCTAACACCAGTGCCAACAGAAACTAGTTCGCAGCGGACAATTAGCAGATTCCCTTTAATTTAATGTTACATGCTTGGTCAACGATGCCCACAGGGCACCACACTATTTTCTAGACAAAACTCTAAAGGTCATTGTGGTGACTACTCTTGGCTGTGGCTAAATTTTTCATGGAACCTTGAGTCTTCTGCACGAGCCTCTAACGGCAACCATGTACTAATTAAGCAAGTTGTTGCCATGGCCGCTAAGATGAAAATTGACCACTCCTACAGGTCACTAAAGGCGTTGCTGCGCAGAAATATAACTCTCGTGCTTGAGCT
>JANWZG010000138.1 GCA_025054735.1 Cyanobacteriota bacterium
CATCTCTCACACACTCGTATTACACATTCACGTCGCACATTCATATGGGTTACTCCCACTAGAGAGTTGCTACGAATGGCGGATTTCTCTGTTGATTAAAAGCTTTTATCTTAGATACAAGAGGCCAAATGCTTGCAGGTGAAGCACAGAAGCAAGCTGATTTAACCCCAGCTACAGGATTGGCTAACTGCGAGATTAGGCATAGAAATATAGCCCTGAGGGGTAACTAACGAGTGCGTTGCACAGGGTTTATCTAGGAATTTCTGACAGAGAAGTTCTGCTGTGGATAGTTGTGGTGTGACTGTTGGTGCTGGTTTACAGAACCCTAAACAATAGGGAACCTTTGCCCACATACCTATATCCATCAAACCTTGGCACATGTGTGGTTGTTCACTAAGGAAAATCTGCCAATGTCTGACCTAATTCAAGCTGTTCTCCAGAGCGATGAGCGCACCAACCTCCGACAGTTTGCTAGCTTGTTACGCACTTCTGAAAAACGATATCTGCTGCGAAACGAGATTTTGACCCTGTTTGCAGAGTACTGCCATACCTACGAAAAGTCCGATCGCTTCTACACATCCTCTCACCTCAGCAAGCTGATCTACTACGTTCAAGAAATCATCATCGATAGTGAAAGTCTGTACTTGATTATTCGTCCCCGCATAGCCAGTCAAGAAGCCTATCGGTTGTTGGAAGATTTGACAGTAGAGCCAATTAGTACGCAAGACCTGCTAGATCTACACGATCGTCTGGTCAATCACTTCCATCCCAACGAAGGCGATGTATTCGAGATTGATTTTCAGCCTTTTTATGACTATTCACCAACTATCCGTGACCCCAAAAACATCGGCAAGGGTGTTGCTTTCTTGAATCGATACCTTTCTAGCAAACTCTTTCAAGATCCACACCAATGGCAAGAAGAACTGTTTACGTTTTTGCGGTTGCATGGCTATGGTGGCCAACCACTCATGATCAACGAGCGGATCAACAGTCAAAAACAGTTGTCTAATCAAGTTAAGGCGGCTATCACATTTCTGGGTAATTGTCCGAGTGATAAGCCCTACGAGGCACTGCGGTTTGACTTGCAAAGTATGGGCTTTGAACCAGGTTGGGGGAATACTGCCCAGCGTATACAAGAAACTCTCGAAATCCTCGATCAGTTGATCGACTCCCCTGATCACCAGGCATTAGAGGCGTTGATTTCGCGCATTCCCATGATTTTTCGCATCGCCTTGGTGTCTCCCCATGGCTGGTTTGGGCAAGAGGGGGTTTTGGGAAGACCAGACACGGGCGGGCAAGTAGTCTACATCTTGGATCAGGTGAAAAGCCTAGAACAACAACTTCGGCATGATCTAGAGCTGGCAGGGCTATCTGTGTTGAATGTCCAGCCCAAGGTGATTGTGTTAACGCGGTTAATTCCCAACAGTGATGGTACGACTTGTAACCAGCGCCTAGAAAAGATCTACGGAACTGAGAACGCTTGGATTTTACGGGTACCGTTCCGGGATTTCAACCCTAAACTGACGCAGAACTGGATTTCGCGCTTTGAGATTTGGCCCTACCTAGAAACCTTTGCGATCGATGCTGAGCGGGAGTTGCGAGCTGAGTTTCAAGGTAAACCTGACCTGATTGTGGGCAATTACTCCGATGGCAATCTAGTGGCATTTCTGTTATCTCGCCGTCTGAAGGTTACCCAGTGCAACGTTGCCCATGCCCTAGAGAAATCTAAATATCTATTTAGCAACCTCTATTGGCATGACTTAGAAGATAAGTACCACTTCTCGCTGCAATTTACGGCTGACCTGATTGCCATGAATGCAGCCAACTTTATCATCAGCAGCACCTATCAAGAAATTGTGGGTACCCCTGATAGTGTTGGGCAATACGAATCCTACAAATCCTTCACGATGCCTGACCTGTATCATGTGGTCAGTGGCATTGAGCTGTTTAGCCCCAAATTTAACGTGGTGCCGCCGGGGGTAAATGAACATGTCTTTTTTCCCTATACCAACAGCGACGATCGGCTCTTGCTAGAGCGCGATCGCCTAGAAGACCTGCTATTTACCCTAGATGACCCACACCACGTGTTTGGAACTTTGGATGATCCTAAGAAGCGACCACTATTTTCCATGGCACGTCTGGATCGCATCAAGAACTTAACTGGGCTAGCCGAGTGCTTCGGTAAAAGTGCCGCTCTTCAGGAACACTGTAACCTGATTTTGATTGCTGGCAAGCTGCGTCCTGAAGATTCCACCGACCATGAAGAGATTGACCAGATTAACAAGCTTTATCACATCATTGATCAGTACCATCTCCAGGGCAAAGTGCGCTGGTTAGGGGTACGCCTGTCTAAGGCTGACTCTGGTGAAGTGTATCGCGTCATTGCCGATCGGCAGGGCATCTTTGTGCAGCCTGCCCTGTTTGAAGCCTTTGGTCTCACCATTCTAGAAGCAATGATTACCGGACTACCTACCTTTGCGACTCGATTTGGTGGCCCGCTAGAAATCATTCAGGATGGTGTCAATGGCTTTCTCATTAATCCAACCTTGTTAGCAGAGATGGCTGACAAAATTTTGGACTTTTTGACCAAGTGTGAGCAGCATCCTCAGTATTGGCACCAGATTTCCCAACGGGCGATCGAACGAGTCTATAGCACTTATACCTGGAGCATTCACACCACTCGGTTACTCTCTCTGGCCAAGATCTACGGGTTTTGGAACCATGCATCCAAGGAAAATCGGGAAGACATGTTGCGCTACGTCGAAGCCCTGTTTTACTTACTCTATCGTCCCCGTGCTCGGGCACTGCTTGAGCGCCATCAGCAGCTATAGTAAGGCCAAGGTTCAGTAGCCGTTAGCTAACCCTATATCAACATCTTGGCATTACTCACTATGGAACAGCGCTCTAGCGTTCCTCTAGGAACCCTATGGCATTCTCTGACACAAACTCCTATAGTTTGGGGCTTAATCGCTAGTTTTTTCCTCACATTACTACTCGTGTCACCTGTGGGGGAGTTTCCACTCAATGATGACTGGATCCATGCTGTAGCTACTCGACACCTGCTTCACACAGGCACCTATGCTGGACATCCCTATGTAGCCTCAACCCTAGTAGCTCAGGTATTTTGGGGAGCCTTATTCTGTAAGGTGTTTGGCTTTAGCTTCACGACGCTGCGCTTGTCTACTATCGTGATTACTGGCATCGGTGCTTGGGCGATCGCCCAATGCGGGCTAACGATCGGCCTGCCTAGCCTGTTGGCTTTTCTGTGTGGTTGGGCTGTGGTCATGAATCCTGTTGGTCTGAGCTTGACCTACAGCTATATGACCGATATGCCTTTTCTCGCCATGACTGCTGTATCGGGGCTGTTTTTCCTGCGATCGTTCACTGGGCACCAAGACCGCAATATCATCCTAGGCAGTTTATTTGCAGCCATTGCCTTTCTCATTCGCCAATTTGGTATTGTCTTGCCCATAGCCTACGTCCTAACACTGATCGGGTTACGAATTGCCCGCAACCGACCGCTGTCAGTCAGTAACTTGCTCTGTCTAGGGTCACCTTGGTTAGGGGTTATTCCCATTTACGGCTATCTATCTACGATCGGAGCCAATAATCCTACGTTCGCAGCGTTAACTGGGCGCATCCCTGTGGAAGCAATCGAGGCATTGTGCCATGTACCGGTTGCCCTGTGCTACCTCAGCCTGTTTTTTCTACCCTTGGGCATAGCCCACCTGTGGCAAGTGATATTTACTAACCAAACTAGGAGCCAGACACAGCAGCAGACTATCAGAGCCTGGGGATTTTGCCTTGTCGCGATCGGGGTATTCACCTTACCGCGAATCCTTTTTGGGCTGAAGCGGTGGTTGTTCAATGACACAGCCCAGTGGCTACGGGACTTTCCTGTAAGAATGCCTCTGCTCAATGGCGACTATTTACACGACTTTGCCATCGGCAACTTACACCTACCTGGCCTGCAGCCGACTGTTCATCTGGGGCATTGGTGGTGGCTAATTACGGCTATTTGCCTATGCACTGCTAGTTTTGTTGTTGCCCGATGCATTGAAATTGTGCAAAATATTCTGCGCCAGCCAGACAACCCCCTACCCCAACTGCCCACTAACGGTTCTGTCCCTGTTGTTAACAATCCAGCGTATGATAGCCAGCAGTTGTTCATAGGGCTGTGGGGACTTTTGCTGGTGATGATTGTCTACAATCCTTGGCGAGTGCAGGTATTTGATCGCTACCTGTTACCTGCGACTATCCCATTCATTCTCATCTTAGCTACCGAGATGAAACCAGCGAGTTGGAGGTCTGCTCGTTGGGTTACGATCGCCAGTTGTGTGCTGATTTACAGCGTTAGCATCATAACCTTGCAAGATTATCTAGCGTGGAATCGAGCAGCATGGGCTGCTGGACAGCGGCTAATGACACACTACAATGTCCCACCATCTATCATTCGGAATGTCGATACCTTTAATGGCTGGCACAATAGCGAGCAGTACATGCAGGTCTATCGCACGCGATCGTGGGATGATAGCAATTTGTCAGGAAAAGGCCCTTGGGTCTTAGATGACACCTATCTGGTAACAGCAGCTAGTCAGGCGGTAATGGGTTATGAGGTGGTTGAGCGTCTCTCCTACAGGTCATGGCTAGGCCACCGCGATCGTTACCTTACTATTTGGAAGCGAATTCAGTAACCATGCCTGATCTAACATCATTAATCACTGTGCCGACTGGTGCTCTTTGCGTAGAAGAGGTACCTATTGATCAGCGTCATGGAACGGTCGTGCTCTCCCTAGTCGTGCCTACCTATAATGAGGCCAAAAACATCAAAGCAATGGTGGCTCAGTTGAGCGATCGTCTAGACGACATCTTGCCCAATGCCTATGAACTGATTGTTGTGGACGACAACAGCCCCGATGGCACCTGGGAAATTGCCCTGTCCCTAATTCACCAATATCCTCACCTGCGGGTTATGCGCCGAGTAGACGAACGTGGTCTGGCTACAGCAGTTGTTCGAGGTTGGCAAGTTGCCTATGGTGCAGTGTTAGGTGTCATTGACGGAGATTTGCAGCATCCCCCAGAAATTTTGCAGACCCTATGGGCAGAGATCGATCGTGGTGCCGATTTAGCCGTTGCTAGTCGCCATGTAGAAGGCGGCGGTGTCAGTGAGTGGAGTATCATCCGGCGGTTTCTTTCCCGTGGTGCTCAGGTTCTAGGCCTAATACTCTTGCCTGAGGTGATTGGTCGTGTATCCGATCCTATGAGTGGATATTTCCTAGTGCGGCGACGGTGTTTGGTCGGTTGCACCCTCAGCCCCCTGGGTTACAAAATTTTGGTGGAGGTATTGGGACGCGGACGTATCGGCTGGATTGGTGAGGCTGGTTATGTCTTCCAAGAGCGACAAGAGGGTGAGAGCAAAGTCACACGTAAGCAATACATTGACTACCTGCGCCATCTTGTCCGCCTACGGTTATCTCTGTTACCTGTGGGTCGCTTTTTGCGATTCGGTGTAGTCGGGTTTAGTGGTGTATTTGTGGATTTGGGATTGTTTTATCTGTTGCGCACAGTACTGGGTTTGGGCCTGACTCGCAGTGCGATCGCCTCTTCAGAGATTGCGATTCTCAGCAACTTTCTTTGGAACGAGCTGTGGACATTTGGTGACATTGCCCGCAAGCAACCCGGCAAACGACAACGTCTAAAACGACTGATAAAGTTCAATATCGTTTGTTTGGCAGGCTTAGTATTAAATGTGTCGATCGTGAATATCTTGTTTAATGGCTTTGGTGTCAATGAGTATATTGCCAAGCTGATTGCTATTGCGATCGTTACCCTATGGAACTTCTGGATTAATTTCAAGCTGAACTGGCGCGTTACTGATATCCAACCCTAGGACTAGGGATCCCAATCATCTTCCCAATAATCCACTATTTGTTGGGCTAAGGTGTATTCTTAGCAAACCTTCATCCCATCGTGCTCAAAACGTGCACCTAACATTGGGGATAAGCCTAACATTGGGGATAGATACAGTTGTTTGCAGCATTGACACTTGAACTTAAGCAGCTACTTCTTTAGCGCTTTTCGAGCAAATGTAATTCCTGTAACAGAAGTAACATCCTCATACTCAGGTGGATGTATAGTTTCGACAACCAAGCGACGGTGCCCATCATGACCTTCCACGTAGTCACGATCGGCTGAATTATGGACTACTAGCAACCCACCCACTTTCAGCCAAGGCGACCACAACTCGTAGGCTGAACGAACGCCTTGAGGGGATTGATCCCCGTCTAAAAAGAGGAGATCGATAGGCTGCTGCCAATGGAGCCCAACTGTCTCAGCAGTACCCTTATGTACATCCACCCACGATGTCACACCAGCACGTTGAAGGTTTTGATCAAACTGCTGTCGCTGAGACATGGGTTTGGCGCTGATAATGTCTTGGTAAATCGGCACTGAAACATCATCACCAGAGGCATCAAACGGGTCAACACAGTGCAACTTCCCGCTACCACGCACTTTTCGGGCACCTGCCAACAATACTGATGACCTGCCTAAAAATGAGCCAATTTCCACAATTACAGCATTTGCAGGCAACTGATAGCTAGCGCGTGCCAGTGCAAACATCTCTCGGTTGGTTGACCAGCCTGGAATTTCCTGAGCATAGATGATATATTTTCCCAATGCCCCATAGCGCAGACGATAAAGCAATTGCCTGATCCAAGATTGGATTTTCCGTTTAATGCCCCGGAGGTGAGTCTTTAGCGTCACGAGTACCTACCCAATATACTGCAATTGCTACAGTAGCATATTGTCTGGCACACCCAAGGATGCCAAGGTTACACACGCTATCTGAGATATTTTCCTAGCTGGGGCTGCGTCAACTCTAACCATCACGTTGGTAGCCCGTGCTTTAGCGCTGAAGCGTTCACTACAAGTCAAGGCATTGCACCAGAGTTATCCTGAGTTGCCGATCGCGCATCACAGTATTAACATAGGCAGCTATTTCCACACAGGTTCTCAAGCGTCAGAATAGCCTGTAATATCTGTGACTAACTCTGGTAATATGTTAGGTTTGCAGACATTCTCACACTGGACTGGTAAGGAGACCCCAACTATGGCTCGAATGTATTACGACGCAGATGCCAACCTAGACCTGTTGACGGGCAAAACGATCGCCATCATCGGCTACGGTTCCCAGGGACATGCCCATGCCCTCAACCTCAAAGATAGTGGGGTTAACGTCATTGTGGGATTATATGCAGGCAGCAAATCAGCCGCTAAAGCGGAAGCTGAAGGCTTAACCGTCAAACCCGTTGCTGATGCGGCCAAACTAGCTGACATCATTATGATTCTGCTCCCTGATGAAGTGCAAAAAACTGTCTATGCCGATGATATTCAACCCCATCTCACGGCTGGAAAAGCACTCGCATTTGCCCACGGCTTCAACATTCACTTCGCACAAATCGTTCCCCCTGCGGATGTGGATGTGTTTATGGTAGCTCCCAAAGGTCCAGGACACCTCGTGCGGCGCACATACGAGCAAGGGGAAGGTGTACCCTGTTTATTTGCAGTGTTTCAGGATGCAACTGGACGAGCGCGAGACTTAGCAATGGCCTATGCCAAGGGAATTGGCGGTACTCGCGGCGGCATTTTAGAAACCACCTTTAAGGAAGAGACAGAAACTGACCTATTCGGTGAACAGGCAGTGCTGTGTGGCGGCCTAAGTGCCCTGATTAAGGCAGGCTTTGAAACCTTAGTGGAAGCAGGATATCAACCAGAACTGGCCTATTTTGAATGTCTTCACGAGGTGAAATTAATTGTTGACCTAGTGGTGGAGGGTGGCTTGGCCAAAATGCGGGATAGCATCTCTAACACTGCGGAGTATGGTGACTATACCCGTGGCCCCCGCATCATCACCGATCAAACTCGTGCCGAGATGAAAAAAATCCTCACGGAAATCCAGACAGGACAATTTGCTCGAGAATTTGTACTAGAAAACCAGGCAGGCAAGCCAGGATTTACAGCTATGCGCCGACGAGAGGCTGCGCACCCGATCGAAGCAGTTGGCAAAGAATTGCGAGCCATGTTTAGCTGGTTAAAATCAAAGTAAGTTGATAGGCTTACGGCGTTGGTGATTTCACGATCGTGACCTTACAAACTCAACCTAGGCCAACGGATGCAGTGCTAGGCGGGCTAACACCGCCACCTACTACAGGTGCTGTCTTGGGTGGACTCCCTGGAGTCACTTGGCGCTTGCAGAGTCCATCAGCAGTTCAGCGGGTAGCGGCGGTACTAGAAGCATTGGGCTATGGACAGGCTGGAGAAGCTGCGATCGTGGCTGCTCTTGACCAAGAGGGCATCACTGGACAGTCCAGTCTCTTACTGCTCTGGCAACACCCTGATCCTAGACTACGATCCTTGCTTCAAGGTTACACACCCTTGGTGCAATCAGAACAGGCGATCGACTATGGGCCGCTTCAGACTCTCCTAGCAAATGCTGATTGGGAACAGGCAGATCTAGCTACAGCTCGCATTATGTTGCACTTGATTGGCTATCCCGATCGGCTCTACCCTGATGGCGATGTTTTGCATCAGTTTCCCCTAACCGATTTGCGGACAATCGATCGTCTGTGGACGCATTACAGCCAAGGGCGGTTTGGGTTTAGTATTCAGCGTCAACTGTGGCAACAACTGGGCATGGCTCCTGGCATCCCTGACCTAATCACCCTAGGCAAGTTTGGTCGCCAGATTGGTTGGCGCACAGGTAGTGCATGGCGTTATCATAACCAACTGACCTATAGCCTGCGGGCACCGATCGCCCACTTGCCTGGTTGGGTCGGCTGGGGCGACGACGTGATGGACTACGAATATCTGCTCTTTGGCGGTGGACAACCATTAATGCTCATGGGTTGGAGTGCATTGGCTACCCATCCAGCGTTATGAGAGGCTACCCATCCAGCGTTATGAGAATTGACTTCACAGTGATTCCAAACAGCGATAAGACAACAGCCAGGATAATTCGGCGTTGCTGAACACAAATATGAATTGCCCTCATCCCCAACCCTTCCTCTT
>JANWZG010000139.1:0-8735 GCA_025054735.1 Cyanobacteriota bacterium
CTTACGTAAGTTGTCAAGCTGCATCAGCACCGGCCCTAAATCAACCTGACGAGCACCACTGTCTACAGGCTTACCTTGTCGCCTTGCTAATATATTTTGATGCTGCTTGAGAATAGCTTCTCGTTCCCGAGCAACTTGACGTTGACCAATCAATGGTTCGTTCAAGATTCGGTAGCTCTCTTCCTCATCCGCTAGCTCATTTTCTAGACGGAGGCGATCGTACTCGCTAGCATTTTTAATCTGCTCTCGCAATTCATTAATTGACTGTTGCTTATCTAGAACTTCTTCCTCCTGCATACTAATCAGCTTCGCCATCTTTTCAAATTCGCGCTGCAACTCTTGCACAACTGACTGCAATTCATCTAAGGGCATTCTTTCCAAAGCATCTAAGTCAACCTTTTGACCTATGACCACCTGATCAGATACATCAGCAAGCTGATAAACCTGCTGATATAGCGCGTCATAACTTTGTAACTGTGCGATCAACGCCTGGCTTTGTTCCTGCTTACTATCTAAACGCGACTGATGCGCCTTGAGGTCAGCCTGCGCCTGCTCATAGGCAATCTGAGCTTGGTGCCATTCTTGCCAACGAGCCTGTAGCTCGTGAATTTGTTGATCAAGCTGCTGTTGAAGCTGCTGGGCAGTTGCCTGGCTTTGATCAACGGCTTGCCAATGGCTGTCGAGAAGTGTCTGAAACCCATTAACTGCCTCAAACCCAAGATTGATCTGCTCGCGCACTGCTGCTGTAGGATCAGTCATCGATGATAACTGACCAAGTAAGCGCTGGATAGTTTCAGCCTGACTAGCATCTAGAGTAGACTTGCCCTGCATCTCTGCTTGCTGTGCTTCTAAGCGCTGCATTTCACCTCTAAGCTGCTCCCAAGCAGACTCTAGCTCTTGGCGGTTGCGATCTAATTCTTCACGGAGGCGGGTAACTTCCTCTCTGGAGCTAATAACCTCTTGTCGTTGCTGCTCTAGCTGTTCAAAATCTTCTTCCAATTGCTGGAGCTGCTCAGTGCGTGCTTCTAGCTCCATCTCTCGACGGTTCAGCTCTTGACTTTGGTAAGTCAGCGACTGCTTCCACTGCTCAATTTCATCCTCTTGAGACTTTGACTTTTCAAGCAATCGACACAGGTTATTCAGGGTACTAGCTAACTTACGTGAGGCATCTTCTATCTTCTGAATCTGTTTATTAGCGGTCAGTTCCACCAGTACCAAAACTCCTGGGGCCATTGCATTCGCTTCTTCAGCCGGAATACTTTCCTCATTGGGAACTGTCGTCCAGTTATCAACTGATCGTTGACAAGCCAATAACTTTAGCTCTGCCTTGCCACCGCCTAGCAGGCCACCCTTACCTTTTTGCACTTCCGCTAAATACAGCACACTCGTAACCCTCTCCTAACTGCAATGCCTATCTGTGTAAAGTATTCAAAACGCTAAGCACTCAAAACCTTTGTCCAATATTGTCATAAACCCCGTCAAGCCTAGACAACGTCAGTTCAAGAGACTACATCAATACCTGCCAAAACAACTAAAAGTGATAAGGACAAAACCCAGTTACGTCCAACCATAGGGGTTTAAGGAGGGTTACAATCGTTATAGCTCTCATAAAGCTATGCATTCACTCATACATTCGCACTTCACTCCGTGTCCCACCATTATGTCTCACCATTAAATAGTAAGATACTAGCCTGCTCTCAGCACCTTAGTCTCAGAATCCTAACGTTATGTCAACATCTTGTTTCTAACTAGAAACATCTCAGTTCATAGGCTCAATGTTTATTGACTTGGCGACCTAAACCACACAAACCATACCCACTTAATCATAATCAATTTTCCTCAGGCACACTGATAGCCATTTACGGCACCCATCTAGATATAAATACTATTCCCCATATAACTGAAAGCTGTTCAGAAGAGAGCTTTGGCTGCATACAACCGCATTCAAGCTACCAATCCTGTTAGCGACAGACAGACTTTCGTGTCTTTTATACCCGTGTATAGGGTTGCCGCTGATGCACAATCACACAGCTTCTCCTTTCATCTGGGCAATGCCTACTAGTTTATACCCATGTTTTAACTTCTAACAATGAACTCATAACAAGTCACTACGTTCATTACTTTACAGACGACTGTGTTCTGAAATTCCAAGTTAACTCCATAAACCTCCAACCACTAGAATCAACTATCAACATCATCAGGTTCCGCACCATCTTCATCAAGCCTTTCTACTCGATAAGTGCCTGCTTGTTTCTCATGGCTTACACTTTACAGGTGGTTACAGCTAGTTACGAGTACTGACTCAGTACGCAAGTCCTTGGCATGATGACCTAGAATAGTAACGGTATGCACTGCTTCGTTGGAGAGCGTTGGTGCTTCATGCAGGGCAAGTTAACTGAAATTGATATTCGGAGTATTTTACAGCTTATCGAATTAGGGCAACGCACAGGTGAGTTGTTCGTAGAATCCTATAGTCATCAACCGCTGGGGGTGCCACCTTACCCTAGTAGAGAGTTGCGATCGACAAGGCTTTCTATCGAACGCTCTTGGTTTGTGTTTTTTCTCAACGGAGAAATTATCTATGCTGCCCAAGCAGATGGAAGCCTTACAAGACTTCGTGACTATCTGTATTGCTACGGCTTAGCTGACAGAGCCAAAGATTTGGAAGTGCTTTCGTCAGGGTCGTCAATTTCATCTGTGATTGCTCCTGAGTATGGATATTTATGGGCGCTGTTAGAGAACTACAGTTTGAGTCCTGCTCAAGGACGTGCCATCGTCCAAAGCATGGTGCAGGAGACGCTATTTGATTTACTTAGCCTGCACCAAGGCTCTTTTATTTTTGAGCTAGGTTCTGCGCTAGCTCCCCAATTAACAACCTTTGCCATTGAGCCACTTGTAGCTGACAGTGTAAAACAGATTCAGGCATGGAAGCAATTGCATCCCTATGTGCAGTCTCCTGACCAATGGGTCTCGACAGTTGATGGTACAAGGCTGGCAACAGTTCTTCCAGAGAACTCAATACGTCGTGCTATCACATCTCAGGATGCTCCACTATCTGTGCGCCAAATTGCCCGTCGATCAGGAATGCAGGTCATAGAGGTTGGTCGTTTGCTCTACCCGTATATTCAACAAGGCACAATTCAACTATCTCATCCAATCCATCGAGGGCATGATGATACCGTAGCTAGCAAGTTAGATGTTTCTGGTGTAGGTCAATTATCTGTGGGCAAGTCTTGGCAGCAACCTGTTCGCGCACCTCGTGTTGTCTGTATCGATGACGGATTGGCTGTCCGCACCTCTATTGAGTCAATTCTGAGTCAGAATGGTTACGAAGTAGCTACAATTGGTAACCCTGTGAAAGCGCTGAGCCTATTATTCCAACTGAAGCCTGACTTGATCTTGTGTGACATTGCTATGCCCGATTTGGATGGTTACGAAATTTGTGCAATGTTGCGGCGATCAATCATGTTTAGACAAATTCCGATCGTTATGCTAACAGGTAAAGATGGATTTATTGACCGAGTTAAAGCGCGGATGGTTGGTGCTACCGACTATTTGACAAAGCCATTTGGAAAAAGTGAGTTATTAATGTTGGTGGAGAAATATGTTGGGCTAGGCGATCCAAACCGTCCCAAGCCTAATGAACTGTTAGCTGATGCACTTAGAGATGAGCTGGGAGGTGAGCTAGATACCAAAGTAACAGAGTCGGCGTGATAAAGTCAGCATAGTTGGTTTCTTTTTTGAGTAGGAAATAACTGTAAATCCTTCAAAATTGGGACTAGAAATGTATTGTTATGGGTGATCGTCAAACGTGGATTAGGGAACTATGAGTACAGTTCTAGTTGTAGAAGATCAACGAGCACAGCGGGAAATGATTGCTGATCTCCTAAAGGGAAGTGGATTGTCAGTTACACTAGCGACTGATGGAGTTGAGGCGCTAGAGCAAATTGATGCCCAATGTCCAGATCTAGTTGTTTTGGATATTGTTATGCCTCGTATGAACGGATATGAAGTCTGTCGTCGATTAAAGCAAGATCCCAAAACGCAAAACGTTCCAGTTGTTATGTGTTCGACTAAAGGCGAAGAGTTTGACCGCTACTGGGGTATGAAACAGGGTGCCGATGCCTACATTGCTAAGCCGTTCCAACCGACAGAGTTAGTCGGAACGGTAAAGCAGTTACTGCGGAACTAAAACAGAGGTCAACGTCATGGTTGGTAGTCCAGACTTTTTAACAGGTAGGGGATACGATCAAGCTTCAGAGATTCAAGAGATTGAAACTCCAGAAGGTGAGTTATACTTGAGGTTTTATGTACCCTCTGGTAATGAGTTTGCGTTACCTGCTGTTGGCATTCGGGAGGTGATTCAACAAGCGCCTGATCGGCTTACACCCATTCCTAATGTTTCACCATTACTTTTGGGAACATTAAATGTTCGAGGACAGGTGATTTGGGTTGCAGATCTGGGTCAGTTTCTTGGTGACACGAGTTCTTTGAATACCGATCGAGGTGAAATTCCTGTAATTGCCATTGAAGACCAAGACGCAATGCTGGGTTTGGCAGTTGATCGCCTGTTAGATATGGAATGGCTGGATGTAGAACAACTGAGAATGGCAACAAGCAACGTACCCGACAGTATGGCACCATTCCTGCGGGGTGAGTGGCTAGTTGATGAAACAAGTGGTAAATGCCTCCGGTTGCTTGATCAGGTAGCTATTCTAAGATCAGCACGATGGGGGGCTTAGTAAGGCTAGAATTCACGGGGTAGTTGGCAGTAATCAACAAAAAGTGGCACTCACGACTTGACTTGCAGGAGAAAGCAAATGGCATCTGGTAATGAATTTGCACAGGAGTATCAAAGAGCCTTTAAGGCTTACTCACAGGGCATGTATGACCAGGCGGCGGAAATCGTTGACCAGTTGGTTGTTGACCGACCTGACGATCCCAGCGTCCGACTGCTGCGCGGCCATATTTATTGCTACGGCCTAGGCCAGTATGATATCGCTAGAGAGCAGTATAGTCTTGTACTTAACTTGACCTCTGACCCACAGTTTATTGACTATGCCAAGAGTGGCCTAGAGGCATCAGGAGGCGGGCTAGACTTGTCTACCAATGGCAGTCATGCTACTGAAGGTAGTGCCTATGATACTGCAGATGCGGTTAACGACAGTTATGGGGATATAGCAGCTTCTTCTGACTCTGCTAGTTCATCGAATACCTTTAGCAAAGCTACTGACGCGACGAACGACCCATTTGCCGACCCCTTCGCTGACAATCCATTTGGTAGCACAGATGCTGACGATGCCACCTTTCATGATGACCCCTTCTCCTTTAGTAATAGTGAACCGAACGCTTCGGCTTTTCTGAGCGATAATGGTGATTCTCTAAGGCACTCATTTGGTGCTAGTGGGGCTGGCACTGATGATTTTCTAGATGAAAACAATCCATTTTCGAGTGGCATCAATGCTGATGAACCTGATTTCCTGTCTAGCTCGACACAAGACCTTCGCAGCAGCAATGACGGCGGCACAGACTCTACGTACCTAGTTCAAGACAATGTAGTTGCCAATGAAAATTCTGCCGACTTGTTTACACCTTATAGCCAGCCATCTGAAGAGTCAACCCAGTTTATGCGTGATTCTGACTTTTCTCAAGGCTCAAGTGGTGCAAGTGGCTTTAATCCTCATCGCTCACGTCTGCCCGATATCCCAATTACCGGTGATGACGATGCCATGACATTTGTGTCATCTACTAGCTGGGATGGCTCTTCAGGTATGGGAATCAGTGCTCCTCCAAATGAGTTTCAATCTGATCTGGCCGACAGTGAGATGGCTACATCCAGTGACATGGCTTCGTCAGGCTTTTCCATAGGCCATGACGCTGGGGACTTTATGACTGATTTTGACGAGTTTGATGATTTGGGAAATATAAGCGAGTTTGATTTGGCTGAAAATTCTCAGGGGTTTGCTATAGCTGCTGATGGTTATGGTTCAGATCGTGGTGGCGGGTCGGTTGGCGTTCAGCAGCCGTTCGCGATCGACGATACAGATTCTTCGCGGCGCTCTTCCTCTGGATTCGGCAGAAACAGTCGCTCCTCGTTGTCTGATGATGAAGTCTTTCGGTTCGATACTAGCTCAGACAGGGTGCCTAATTTTACCTTGTCTGAGCAAGTCTCAGTAGAGCCAGATTCTCCTGACAGTCAAGGGCCTCTGGCTTTCTTAGAAAATGCTCCTCTTCCTAGAAAGCAGATTTACACAGCATTGATTACTGGGGTGGTCACCGCCGTTTCAGTGGCTATTGTTCATGCTGTTGCTGTGCCTCGCCTTGACGCAGAAAACAACCCGCAAGGGGTAGTTGATAAGTTAAAGCTGACTAGTTTTATTACCTTGTTAGCAGCCGGAATTGGTGGTGGTGCGACTGCCTATGGTCTAGGACAGGCCACTACCCGACAAATTAAGCGGACAACAAGTAACCTGCAATCGCAGTTTAATGCTATGGCTCAAGGCAACTTTGATGCCCGCGCCACTATATACTCCCAAGATGAGTTTGGCCAATTAGCAGCCGGATTTAACCAGATGAGCCGAGTTGTATTTACTAGCATTACGGAAGCTCAGCGCAAGGTGGAAGAGGCAGAACAGGCTAAGGAAGATCTACAGCGCCAAGTAATTCGGTTGCTAGACGATGTAGAAGGTGCAGCCCGAGGTGACCTAACTGTACAAGCTGAGGTGACTGCTGATGTGTTGGGTGCCGTTGCAGACTCGTTTAACCTGACGATTCAGAACCTGCGAGAACTAGTACTGCAAGTAACCCGTGCTGCTCGTCAGGTAAATAAAGGCTCTGCGGATTCGGAAATGTTTGCGCGAGGCTTGTCATCAGATGCACTGAGGCAGGCAGAAGAGTTGGCTGTGACCTTAAATTCTGTCCAGGTTATGACCGAGTCTATTCAGCGGGTTGCTGACAGCGCTCGTCAGGCGGAAGAGGTGGCTAGAGCAGCATCTGCAACTGCTCTCAAGGGCGGAGAAGCTGTGGAATCAACTGTGGCTGGTATCTTGCGTATTCGAGAGACAGTAGCAGAGACTACTCGCAAGGTGAAGCGTCTAGCGGAGTCATCTCAAGAGATTTCTAAGATTGTGGCGTTGATTTCTCAGATTGCATCCCGTACTAACTTGCTGGCACTAAACGCAAGTATTGAGGCGGCTCGAGCAGGTGAAGCAGGTCGAGGGTTTGCGATCGTAGCAGATGAGGTACGTCAGCTAGCAGACCGGGCTGCTAAAGCATCGAAGGAAATTGAACAGATTGTATTGCAGATTCAGAGTGAAACCAGCTCAGTAATGACAGCAATGGAAGAAGGTACCCAGCAAGTTATTGAGGGTACAAGGCTGGCTGAGCAAGCAAAGCGCTCCCTGGATGAGATTATTCAAGTATCTAATCGCATCGATGCTCTAGTGCGGTCAATCACGGCTGATACCGTAGAGCAGACAGAAACTTCTCGTCAGGTTGCTCACGTTATGCAATCTGTAGAATTAACGGCTCAAGAAACATCTCAAGAAGCGCAGCGGGTGTCTGGTGCTCTTCAAAGTCTTGTAGGTGTTGCTCGTGAATTGTTGAACTCGGTAGAACGATTCCGCGTAGAACAAATGGAGCGATAGGGTTATGCAGCCGGAACAACAACAGCGCATTACAGCCTACTTTATTGAGGAAGCAAAGGAGCACTTAGCGACGATCGAGCAGGGCTTGTCAAACCTGCAGGCTACGATCAGCGATGCGGAAGCTATTAATGATGTGTATCGTGCAGCTCACTCAATTAAGGGCGGTGCAGCTATGTTGGGGTTTACAGGTATTCAAACCGTAGCCCATCGGCTAGAAGATTTCTTTAAGGTTCTAAGGGAAACACCTATCCGCTCAGATAAACATCTTGAGTCATTGTTTACAGCAGTCTATGACGTGCTAGTTCGCCTAGTTGGTGTGCTTGAGCAGAATGGCACGCTTACCGCCGAGGATGCCCAGGGCCAGTTGGCAGCAATCGAACCGACGATTACCCAACTCCGCCGACATCTTGATACTCTGTCCGCTACTTCCCCCGTCCATATCCCTATCACAACTGCTACTCCTGCTGCAACATCTAATCCTGAAGTGAGGTCAACCATGCCAGAACATAGTGCACTGTTGCTAACATTCCAGAGCGATGTTCCTGCTCAGCTCAGGGAAATGCTTCAGCTATTCAAGCAAGGTGACTCTCATCAAACTCGACAGGCGCTACAAGATTGTTGCCAACGCTTAAGCCGCATAGGAGAGCAATTTGACCTCTCTCGCTGGATTGAATTGTTAAATCTGTCTCAGCGTGCGATCGCCCATGAAGCTAACTCCTATCGTACCCTTGCTCAGGTTGTCATCAAATCAATCAAACAAGCCCAAGATCTTGTACTAGCTGATCAAGCAAACCTGATCACCCCTACTGATGATTTGCTGGCACTAGTGCCTGCTTCAGAACCCCTATATACGGGTGACGATGAAAGCTTAGATGATCTGTTAAGTATTGGCGAGGAACTGCTACTAGACAGTGGTACTCACCATCAAAGTAGTGCTCTGGCAGAGCTTACCGAATGGTCTGAGTCCCACACCGAAAGTTTTGATTTCACTGGCTTAGAGGCTGCTATGCCCGATGAAATCTCATCTGAATCTGACGACAGTCTCAGTCTAAGTGATGCTCCAGGCCCAGAGGTCGATATTGCCGAATT
>JANWZG010000139.1:8745-8986 GCA_025054735.1 Cyanobacteriota bacterium
TGCAGATATGTTTGAAGATGAGGCGCTAGACTTGGGTGCGGGCTGGGCCGACGATGATTCCTTCGGTTCGTTTAGTGGCTTTCCAACAGATGTACCTGTGGCCTCTGAAGATGAAGACATCGCCGAGCTCAATGATCTCCTATTTCAAGATGACGAGCAAGTCGATAACGCCATCTTGGATGATTCGACGGCTGAGGGCGAAATCGTCCGTCTGTTCGGTGACAACACCCTCATTCAAGGA
>JANWZG010000140.1 GCA_025054735.1 Cyanobacteriota bacterium
ACCAGAGCGGGAGATACGGCGAGATGGTGGAGACGGCAATGCATCAGATGATGCATCAGAGAATGACTGCTGGCGTAAATGAGTCGCTGACCGACGATTAGCTCCCCTGACTTGAACCTGCTCAACCCGTGAGAACCGCTTACTAGCCGATGGGTGCGATCGGCTAGCATTCTCTTCTGCATCGGGAGATTTAGGCTGCTTAACCAGTACCCGACCTCTCCGCTTGTCTAGTGCCATAGACTTAGCCCACTGATATTTAGCCCACTAATATGCCAGAGGAACATGACCGGGAGGCGCAGAGCTTTTAGGAGGAACTGCAACCGATGACTGCACTGGTTGCGGCTTGATGAAGATAGCCTGGGATAACGTTAGTGGTTCAAGCTCCTTTGTCAACGAGTTGCTAGGGCGATCGAGCTGCTCTTGCAACAGTGCCCCCGCAGACAAAAGTTGGCGCTCTTGGCGCTGTAGAACCTCCAAGCGGCGATACGCTCTGCCCCATTGCTGCTGAGTTTGGACAGTCTGCACATAGGCAACCAGAACACCACAGGCCAATGCCGCCATAACAACTGATGACCCATGCTGAACATTGAGCAATAGCTGTAACCACAGTGGGCGCAGCCGATCTTCAGGGAGCTGATGAACCGTAGATGGTTGAGATTGCTGACTAGGGCTAGCCGTTACCAGCGTCAAGTGACGATGAGCTAGCGACTGGTCATCGCTCTCAATTGCAGGCATGACACTAGAGTTTCTCAGGCTTGCAGGCATTCAACAACTCCCCAAATCTAAACCACTACTTTAATCGTCTAACTACTAACGTAAACACTTAACCATCAGCAGCTTAGGATAACACTCCAGCCATGATACTTGAAAATCACTAAATGACTACAGCAATGATCAACAATTTAGTGCCACCCTCCCAGTCAGTTGCTGTGAATTGATCTGCTTATCAGCTTTGACCGGCTATCACCTAATGGCATCGTGAGATCAGCAGATATATGCGCTAAGTAGATAACTCATCCTAATTTCACCGTCAGTCAGCAAAATTCAGGAAATCGCTGCTGCCAAGCAAGCTTCACCTGCTGGAAAACCTCATCTACATTGCCTTGTGCATCAATGCGAACAATCCGATCCGGATGTTGCTGTGCTAACTGACGATACCCGGCATCCACTCGTTGATGAAACATCAACTCGGCTTGTTCGATACGATCAGCTGATCCCCTTTGCCTAGCGCGAGATAGCCCCACCTTCACGTCAATCTCTAACCAAAATGTGAGATCGCTCACTAGCCCACCTGTCGCTAGTTGATTAACTTGTTCAATTAACTGCAGATCCAGTCCACGTCCATAACCTTGGTAGGCAATGGTAGAGTCAGTGTAGCGATCGCACAGTACAATTGCCCCATTTCTTAGGTGCGGTTTAATGAATGCTTCTACATGCTGAGCGCGATCAGCCGCATAGAGTAATAGTTCCGATCGATCTTGGATGCACTCGTCCGTCTGTTGTTCTAGCAACAGTTGTCGTAACCTGACACCCAAGCTCGTGCCTCCTGGTTCTCTAGTTAGCACAATCGATCGATCGAGCGCTTGACATCGACTACTGGTCAATAACCACTGATATAACTCTCTAATTTGAGTCGTTTTACCAGCACCCTCAACTCCTTCAAAGACTATCAACACTCCATCACACATGAGGCCGCAATTGGTTATAGCTTGATTTTTGAATTCTCCTGCATCCAGTAAACCAAGTTTTGTATGCTAGAGTGTAGGCAGTGTGAACAAAAGGTAAGGTAACTGATTGTATTGAAGGACTACCCAAATACTCCGCCGTTATTCGTGTTGATTCCCTATGGCTCGTTACACTTCCTTGTTCAAGGTGGCTGCACCCGTTGATGACCTTCAACCAGCCATAACCAATGTACTCGAAGCTTGCAACATGCGGGTTATCTACAGAGATAACGACTACCTAGTTGCCCGCGAGATTCCAGGTCAGGTCACCTTTGCCAAATTGGTGACTGTAGAGGTTCTAATTGATAGGCCTAGGGAACATGAAGCCAAGACTGGTGAGCTGTGCACCCCAAGCATGGCACTGAACTTCGTGGTTAAGAATGAAGAGCTGCCGTTACAGGCTAATAACCACTGCCGTCGTATGTTCGAGTTAGTGAACAACACACTGTTGGACAGTAATTCTTGGGAGTTGCTTGAACACGTGTCATCCTAACAATCTATCATCCTGACAATCTAGGTAGAGGTAGACCTCCCAATCTGGGCGAAGGTAGGCACCTGCTGCCGATGTCGTGAGTTGTCTAGTCCTCAGGCTCGCCTACCATGCTAGGGCTAATTAGGGTAATATCAAATTCCTCATCGGGAGGCGTAGTTGCGACTGCATCTTGACTCAGTAGGTAGTAAATCGCTCGAACTTGAGGGCCGAACACAACTTCGTCTTCGTTCTGAAGGTTGTGAGCTTGGAGTTTACGACCGTTAATCAATAGACCATTGGCGCTAGGTTTACCCTTCAAGTTGCCATCCACAATGCGGTAATAGAAGCCTCCATCCTCATTGGGAAGCTGAACTAGCGTTGCATGTCGCCGTGAAACAAACTGTGAGATTAGGCGAATGTCACATTTTGGATCCCTGCCAATAGAGTAAATCGGACCAGTAAGCGGAAATTCACGTCGCCCCTTGTCGTCCTCAATGATAAGCATGTGATTTTGTGGTACGTCTGAAGCCATTGCCAAAATTACTATGCGGTTTTTTATGCTTGTCTCTGTATTGTCCTAGTGTAGCTCTTGGAATTCATTGCTTATTGCTAATTTAGCAATGAAGAGAAAATCACCTATATTCCGGATAAGCGGACATAGCGCAGCAACAACGAGTTAGTTACTACTGTGATAGAACTCAGTGCCATGATCAATGCTGCTAGGGATGGGTTCAACATGACCCCGTATCTTGGAAGCAACGCACCCGCTGCCAAGGGAACACACACAACGTTGTAGGCCAAGGCCCAAATCAAGTTCTGATGAACTTTATTCAGGGTAGCACGACTTAATTGAATAGATTTTACAACGTCTATCAGGTGAATCCGTTGAGAATTCGCTTGGTCAAGTCGCATTAAGACAATATCAGCCGCTTCGATCGCAACGTCGGTACCCGATCGCATCGAAATACTAACATCGGCTTGTACTAATGCGGGCACATCGTTAATACCATCCCCTACCATGGCGACTCGGTGACCTTGGGCTTGCAATTGAGCAATGTAGCTGGCTTTTTCATCAGGCTTAATACCTACAATAATATCCGCCTCTGCAATGCCTGTGATACGAGTAATAGCGGCCTTAGTACTAGCTTTGTCACCTGTGAGCACTTTAATCTCTAGCCCCATGTGCTGCAACTGTCTTATAGCAGGCACTGCATCAGGTTGCCAATCATCAGCAATGGCAATCAAGCCAACTAACCTGTGCTCGATCGCTAAATATATCACCTGTTTGCCAGCTTTTGCCAGTTGCTCAACTTGTGGTTGAACCGAGGCCGGGAGCAATATATTGTTGTGGCGCAACCACTCATAGGATCCCAACCTAACGCATTGATTGCCAATCATGGCAGCCACCCCATACCCCGGCTCTGTGTGGAAGTGGCTGCCACTAAGGGGAACCAAGTTGTGAGTAGTGGCATAGCGTTGAATAGCCGTAGCGATCGGATGACAAGTGCCTTGTTCAACAGTGAACGCAAGCTGCATCAATGCTTCGGGTGTGGAGGGAATCAGTCGCTGCTGCTCGGTGTCTTGCGAACCATCATCACATTCATACAAATCAGGAGCGATAACTATGCAATCGGTCACTACTGGAGAGCCTGATGTCAGTGTGCCCGTCTTATCAAAGACAACAGTCGTAATACGATTGACTTTTTCTAAAACATCTCCACCCCGAATTAGTAGACCTTGGCTAGTACCAACGCCAAAACCAACTAGAATCGCTGTCGGAGTAGCCAACCCCAGAGCACAGGGGCAAGCCACTACAAGTACAGCGATCCCCAACTTTATACTTAGCAACAGAGGATTTGATGCCGTCTCAGCAAGACCTAGCGAGGCAAAATCCACAACACGGCTACCAATGGTATACCAGCCAAGGAATGTGAGTACGGCGATCGCCAAAATAACGTAAGTAAAATAACCAGCGATTGTATCTGCCAACCGCTGGACGGGAGCCTTTCGTGTTTGGGCAACTTCTACTAACCTCACCATGCGTGCGAGGGTCGTATCCTGCCCAGTATGGGTTGCCCTAACGGTAATTGCGCCCAGTTGGTTTAGTGTGCCTGCACTAACAGAGTCACCTACCTGCTTCAATACAGGGAGTGATTCTCCAGTGAGCATCGACTCATCCACTGTAGTCTGCCCAGAAATCACCAACCCATCTACGGGGATCATTTCACCAGAGCGCACTTGCACTAGGTCGTTAGGATGAATTCTCTCAACAGGAATTTCTGTGACCACCTGATCGGTAGTGACTAACCGAGCAGTAGGTGGCTGCAAGGCAATTAATGCTCGCAAGGCTGATAAGGCCTTATTTCGTGCCTGCCGTTCCAGAGACCGCCCTAGCAAAATAAACCCAATCACCATCACTGGCTCGTCAAAGAAACATTCCCATCCAAGCTCTGGGACTAAAAGGGCGATCGTGCTGGTTACGTAGGCTGTGAGCGCACCTAAGCCGACCAAGGTATTCATGTTAGGTGCTAGTCGCCGTAGCCCTTGCCAGCCATCCTGTAACAACGATCGTCCAGGCCACAAGATAGCCAAGGTTGCTAAGCCCCAGTGAAACCAAATGTTGGTAAGCATAGACAGCCCTGGTAAGGGCAGCGCAGTTTCAACGGAATGATGGGAAGAGAGACCAATGTGACCCAACCCAGAGAGAATCAAAAGCGCCGTAGCAGTACCAAGTTGCCAAGTTTGCTGCTGTACAGTTTCCGATTCCGCCGCTGCCTGATTCGACAACGATGGGCAACCGTCTGTAGAGGGTGACGATTTGACTGTGGCAGTAAAACCAATGGTCTGCAAGCTTTGCGCTAGGGTATCTGGCTCTGTCTGGCGATGATCATAGGTAACAGTTGCCAATTCCGTAACCAAGTTCACTACAGCAGAGACAACCCCTGTTTGCTTTAGCAAATGGCTTTCAACAGCCGACACACAACCAGCACACCGCATACCGCTGACAGTCAATGTGGCTGTGCTAATTGCCAGTGTTGGGGGCGACTTAGTTAGGTGGGCTGTTGGCTGGGCTGAAAGTTGCATGGCAAAAAGGGTATGCTAACAAGCGAGAGACTTAGTGTTAGCGCTGGGGTAAGGAGTTACTTATGAACCCAATTCATCTAGCTACTCCAATCAAGATAGGCACAACTACGGACTGGATTACACGTCGGACAACACCTTGGACACCAGTGTTAGCGTTGGCGATCGTTGGCCTACTTACAGCTTGCAGTAGTCAGCAGTCTACTCCACCAGCGACCCCTTCTACAGTAACAACTCCTACTCAAACGGTAAAGGACAAAGTTAGAACTGCGGAAGATGCTCTCAAGAAACGGGAGACCATGAACCCTACCGAATCACCCAATCATCAGGAGTCCCCCAGCAGTCCCTAAGCTTGGCGTGCACGTTGAAGCAGTTGCAGTTGTTGCAGCAGGGCATCTGTTTCAGCTTGAAGATGAAGATATTTGACTTGATGGTCGATGCTGTAGATTGAAGGAGGCAACTGAGCCGATCTGAGCTGATCTTCTGTGGTAGCGGAACTACGAGAGCTACTAGCAGCCGTAGCAGTTGCGGATGCTTTAGATGCCAATACAGCGGACGATGCAGGGTTAGAAATACTAGCGCTCATAAGCTGTCAATAGTCATTTATACTCACACCAGAACCAATCATACTCCCAACAGGTCAAAAATAGTTGCGGAATATGTCGATATTTAAATTATCTCGTTACAAATCCCAGCATTATGTATACGAGTATCCAATTCATGCTACTTGAGCCTAATGAGCGCAGTTGTCAACGTTAGGCCAGTCTAAAGATTGTCTGCAAAAAGCTGTAGCACTACATTCCAAGCACTAGCGGCTGCTTCAGCATTGTAGCTACTACGTTGATCGCAGAAGAAGCCATGGTCTGCCCCCTCGTATCGCAACACGCGATGGGGAATATTGTGCTGCTGGAGAGCAGCCTCGATCTGGTCAACATGCTCAGGCGGGATACTAGCATCAGCCGTGCCAAAGAAGGCATATAGGGTGCCCTTAATGTCAGGGGTGCAAGCGATCGTCGGCTCTCCACCTCCAGGCCTCATTGTAGGAATACCCGCACCATAGAAAGATGCTGTAGCCTTGATGCTAGGCAATGTGGCAGCTAGGTAGGCTACATGCCCACCAAAACAAAACCCAATGCAACCAACTCCACCAGGTTTGGTAATCGGCAGGCTGTGGAGATAGTCGATTGTGGCCTGAATGTCGCTCAGTAACTCTGTTGCTTTGGTTTGCTCTTTGTACTGTCGTCCAATTGCGATGTCATCAGCCGTGTAGCCAGTTTCAAATCCGGGGGCAAGGCGTTGAAAGATGGCAGGGGCGATCGCCACGTAGCCAGCCCGCGCAAACCGCTCGGTAACATCTCGAATATGAGCATTGACACCGAAGATTTCTTGAATGACTACAACACCAGGAAATGGGCCGTCACCCATGGGTTGAGCCAAGTAAGCAGCGATCGCCAAGTCACCATTCATCACGTGAACATTAGCTGTGTGGATTTCGTCAACAGGTGTCATAGGAACCATCGATATAATGAACGAGGATTAGTTACTTTCAGAGCAGTTGGTACTACAGTTATGTGGATAGGAGGTATGTGGATAGGAGGAAAAGTATGACTGGTAGGAATGACCGCAGTCATCACCTGGTCACCTGAAACTTAACTAGTGGGTTAGCAATCTAGTATGTTAGTGATGTCTTCAAAAGAGGCATCTGAAGGTGAAAAATGACAGCCTTAGTGTATCACTCTGAATCCTAATCACCCTGATTTATCTGTGATTTGAAAAAGTTATGCGTTGCCCATCTTCCCGCACATCTCGTCAACGATCGTGGCTGTTTGCCCTGTTCGCTGTATCATCTATCATTGCAGGTGCTTCCCACTTGGTGATGCAGGCAGACGCACAAACAGCAAATCCAGCCGCTACTCGCAGCCCCTTAACCTTACAAGCGGACATCCAAGAGGCCAATGCTAAGACTGGAGTATTGACAGCACGTGGCAATGTTCAAATTGATTACCCTGCCAGAGGCATTCGAGCCACAGCAGCCCAAGCGCAGTATTTCAGTCGGGAGCGCCGAATTGTTCTAAGCGGTAACGTCTATATTGTGCAAGATGGTAACTCTATCCGTGGTGAGACTGTCACCTATTTAATTGATGAGGGGCGATTTGTGGCGCTACCTGCTAGCAATCAGCAAGTTCGGTCGATCTATCAAGTAGAGGAAAGAGATAATACTCAATCTCCAGCAACTCCTGCTCCGGGAGTAGCTCCTTTTTAGAGCGGTAACGCTTGCTTAGAGTTTAAAGCAGCGATAGTTGCTGAGAGTAGTTCTTTATCTGGGTAGGCTAAGGTTAGTAACCCTAGTTGCATGCTTACAAGCAAAGGTAGAAGGCAGTTGAAAATTTCACTGGAGGATATTTACAAATCCTATGGCAGACGCTCGATTGTTAATGGTGTGAGTTTGTCTGTGCAGCAAGGAGAAATTGTGGGGTTGCTGGGGCCTAATGGTGCAGGCAAAACGACAACTTTTTACATTGCTACAGGTCTAGAAAAGCCTAACCTAGGGCAAGTCTGCCTTAATGAAGTCAACATTACCCAACTTCCCATCCATCATCGCGCTCGCATGGGCATTGGCTATCTAGCACAAGAGGCAAGTATTTTTCGACATTTGAGTGTGCGTGACAACATCCGCTTGGTGCTGCAACAAACAGACCTATCTCCAACTGAACAGGAAAGACGCTTACATCAGTTGTTACACGAATTTCGGTTAGAGCGGGTAGCGTCTCGGTTAGGCATTCAGGTATCTGGAGGGGAGCGCCGCCGCACAGAGATTGCTAGGGCACTGGCCTCGGGTCGTGATGGGCCTCGGTTTCTGTTGCTAGATGAACCGTTTGCGGGCGTGGATCCAATCGCTGTGTCAGAAATTCAAAGTATTATTGAACGATTACGGGATCAAAACATGGGTATTTTGATTACAGATCACAATGTCCGTGAAACCCTGGCGGTTACTGATCGTTCCTATATCATGCGCGATGGCAAGATCTTAGCATCAGGCACGTCGGAAGAGTTGTATACCAACCCTCTTGTGCGTCAATATTACTTGGGTGATAACTTTCAAGTTTAATCATCACACTACTTTGTTGCATCTTTGTCTATGGCATCTGGCCTTGTGAAATCCTTTAGTGCCCCATTTAAGTCCCTAGGCTGGCTAGCTCGTGGGATTTCAGTGCTAGATCGCTATATCATCACCGAGCTGAGTATGCCCTTCTTGTTTGGTGTGGGGCTATTTTCGTCGATCGGCATTTCCGTCGGTGCTGTCTTTGATCTAGTCCGGAAAATTGCCGAATCTGGTTTGCCTGTATCTGTAGCCATGACAGTGCTGCTCTACAAAATGCCAGAATTCATTGGCTACTCGTTCCCCATGGCAACGTTGTTAGCGTGCCTGATTACCTATAGCCGATTTTCTAGCGATAGCGAGTTGATAGCTCTGCGTAGTTGCGGCATTAGCCTTTATCGGTTAGTGCTACCTGCGATCGTCCTTGGTGCGCTGGTTACTGGCCTTACCTTTGTGTTTAACCAGATGGTCGTACCCGAAGCCAACTATCAGGCAGCAGTCACCCTAGAACGTGCCCTTAACCAAGAACGTCCCAACTTTCAAGAACGCAACATTCTATACCAAGAGTTTCGAGAGGCAAAACGGCCTGATGGTTCAACTGAACA
>JANWZG010000141.1 GCA_025054735.1 Cyanobacteriota bacterium
AGATGGACAGCATGGCCTACTATAGTCATCATGGTGAGAAGTTGACTGCCTTTAGCTTGGATCCATTAGTGCAGCGTGTTGGACAGCGCCCCTATCCAGTCGCTCGCACTGATTTACAACATCTTTTGCTAGAAGCTTGCGGGGTTGATCGTGTGCGGCTCAATGCCAAATGTGTGGGTGTGGAGCAGGACGATCGCAGTGCTACGGCTATTTTTGAGGATGGAAGTCGGGCAACGGGTGATGTGATTGTGGCCGCAGATGGTACCCATTCACTGTTGCGGCAATACGTTGTGGGAGAGCCAGTCGAGCGCCAATACGTAGGCTATGTCAATTGGAATGGGTTAGTGCCTGTGAGCGATGCGTTAGCCCCCAAGCATTGTTGGACGATCTATGTTGGCGACTATAAGCGCGTCTCAATGATGCCAGTAGCGGGCGATCGCTTTTACTTTTTCTTCGATGTACCTCTACCCAAGGGCACGGTTAGCAAACCTGAACACTATCGGCAAGAGTTGATGGGCTATTTTGAGGGATGGGCTGAGCCTGTGCAAGCATTAATTCAAACCTTGGATCCACAAAAAACAAATCGTGTGGAAATTCATGACATCAAACCTTTGCAGACCCTGGTACGCGGTCGGGTAGCTCTGCTAGGAGACGCTGCCCACGGTACAGCCCCAGACTTGGGACAGGGTGGTTGCCAAGCTATGGAAGATGCGTTAGAGCTAGCTAATTACCTGGTCACCACTACTATTAGTGTTGAGGATGCGCTGAAACGCTATGAGGAAGCACGCCGCGATCGGGTTGCTGATGTGATTACCCGTGCTCGCAAGCGATCAGACATGACCCATGGCAAAGACCCAGCCAAGACCCAACAGTGGTACGATGAGTTGCGCCACGAGGACGGCACTAACATCATAAATGCAATCTGTAAGACAATCTTGGCAGGGCCGCTGCACTGAAGTGCTGCACTAAAGTTAAGCATGATCATGACTGGTTATCTAACAACCCATGTGTTGAATACAGCCCAGGGTTGCCCTGCTGTGGGGCTAACGATCGAACTATGGCGTTTTGAGCAACAAACTGGTGAGAAGCAACTACTCAAAACAGTCACTACTAATCATGATGGGCGCACTGATGCACCACTGCTCGCAGGTGATGACTTCCAAGTAGGCTGCTATGAGCTGGTCTTTGTTGTGGGTGACTACTTTGCCCAGCAGGGTGTGTCATTGCCAGAGCCACCTTTTCTCAATCGGGTGCCTCTCCAGTTTGGCATCGCTGACGCTGGTGCCCACTACCATGTACCACTGCTAGTTTCTCCTTGGTCATATAGCACCTATCGAGGCAGCTAGATAGTTTTCAGGACATGGATTCTTGTTTCAAGACTGGTAACAGGGTAATCGGGACTAGTTTATTCTTCTAAGGTAGGGTTGTGAGTGTACTTGTGACTATCCCATCAGCTTCTACTGGCGAAGGGTTGCCCTTAGCAGATCAAATGATTCCAGCTCAGTTGGCCAATATCAAAGCCCAACTGGACTTGGTGCTGTTGGCGCTAGAGGCATTGGTGGGCATTGGTTCTGAAGCTATGCTCCAGACGGCGGCAGAGTTGGGCTTAAGCGATATGCTGGCTGATCGGGTGGCCCTCTGGCGGTTGCGGCAGGCCAGTCCGTTGCGGAAAGGACAAGGTGGTCGCAAGAAGTTAGATGTGGATGAGGCTCGATCGCTGGTGCTGATTAGTTGCCACTTGGCACGTCAACATCAAGCTACAATCCGTAAAGCAGTTGCCCTATTGGAGGAAGCTACCAATCAGAACCGTGAACCCCATCGAGTTGCGCAACTCGGCGACTACCTGGATAGCTTTAGCAATGCCTACCAAGAGCGTATGGACGAGGAGGATACCACGTCTCCGGCTGACCTAAACCGCTTAGCACTCCGGCTTCTGATTGATTTGTTGTTTTACAGCAACCCCAATGGTCATCGTCGCTTGTGGCTAGCCCTCCTTGATCGCGCCAACTAGCGTGTTGCTCACTGTGTACTATCGGTCACTGTGTACCATCCAGCAGCGATAACATCCTAATTCTTCTTTGCTCATTATCATGTATTGTTTACTCGCTTCTCCTCTTACTAGTCCACATGCCTAAGGTCACCTATCAATACCGATCGCCGACATGCTTGCTGGATGTTGTGGGCACACCATCACGGCTATCTCAATGGACAGACCGGCCTGTGTTGAAGGGGGCACGGTTTCAAATCCGATTTTTGGCTGAAGGGGATGGTGGTGAAATCACCATTCGTGGCGATCGTGCCCAACTAGACACCCTCTGTCTGGCTGTTGACCATTACATGCAACAGATATTGATGGATGATCGATGGTTAGCAATTCCAGTGCTAGCGACTCAGGGGAGATGTGAGCAATCAGCAGGGCTAGAACCAGTTCCTAACACTGTAGACAAGTCCGCCTCAGACATTTACCTGCGTCCGGTAGGGCTGTTGAACCATGACTTGGTGCTGGGTTCTCTAGGAACTAAAGTCAAACCAACTGCTCAGCCAACTCTACGCTTGAGTATGAGTCAACTAGCAGATTTGGTCACAGTTCTGGATCACTACAACGCTGAGGTGTTGGCACTGCCGTCGTTGTCAGCAGGGCGATCGTTCCCAATATCCGCAACTCAGTGGCGGGCGATTGCAGCTACGCTTGTGTTGTCAGTGGGAACAATCGGGGTCTTAGCTCGAATTGCCTCTTCACCGCTGTCAACTTCAATCAGCGCCTCTAAGTCAGTGTCCATGTCTTCAGAGTTGTCTAGCCACCTTTACAACAAGGTGCCTACGGGCTTGGCAGACCAAGCCAAGGCCCAGGGTGATCGTCCCCAGCTATCCTTAGAGCAACAATCTGTAGCGCCAGCCCCATCCCCCCGACCCCCAACAGCGGCAACTCTGTCTAAGCCATCGCCAGGTGATTCGTCGTTGGATAGGCGGTTGCGCCAACAGCAGACTTCACCAGCACCAGTGCCTCAAGTTGCACTATCACCGCCTCTTTCGTCGGGTACAAACGATGATTTCCTTTCGTCAGCAGCTTCTATCAACCAACCTGAATTCAATAGCCCTGAGTTACAGCGGTCAATTACCTCAAATACTCTTCCCACGGCACAAATGCCAGCACCTACCTCGGCAAGAATGATGCCGCCGGGGCAACGGGAGGTAAATCAGCGATCGGCCAGCAGTTCTAACTCAGACTCCACTCGCCGCGATGCTCCGTCGCCAGCCTCGTCACCATCAGTATTGGATACTATGGCTCCAGTACCCCCACCTGCTGCCATGCCAGCGCCAGCGGTTGTGCCTCCATCCACCTCGATCGGACAGACAGCTCGTTCCTCAGGGACTACAAGCGGTGTCGAACCCCAACCCACCCTTAGCGAAGTTGATCAAGGTCAGGCTGTGCCTCCAGCACCCTCACTGCCTCAATTGGCAGAACTCAAGCGCTATGTTGAACGTAACTGGCAACCTCCGTCTAGTCTCACAGAGCCGTTACGCTACCGATTACTTCTCAATGCTGATGGCTCGGTTCAGTCGGTAAAACCTGTAGGCCCTACGGCGTGGCGTTATCGATCGACCCTACAGTTTCCTGGTTCAGACCAGCCTTTGGTATCTCCGACTGCAAATCGCCGACCGCTATGGTTATGGTTAGAACTAAAGCCTAGTGGCCAAGTCCTTGTCTACGAGGAAAGGTCAGAGTAAGCTTGTATTGACCGAGAATAATTTCACATCTATACCTGCCTGCTCTGCTCTCTAACTCCAAACGTTTCTGCCAACAGGGCACAGGCTGCAAATCTGGTTCAAGATAAATCTAGTTCGAGATATCGTTAGTGTCTAAAGTAGTGTCTAAAGAATTGGCACTACTACTCCTACCCCATGACCAAGATTGTCATCACTGGCATCGGCCTCATCTCGGCTCTCGGTTGTTTAGAAGCCACTTGGCAACGGTTGCTGGCAAAAGAGTCCGCAATCAAGATGCAGCAACCCTTTCCAGAGTTGCCACCCTATCCTCTGGCACTCGTGGATGCGGCACCGTCCTCAAGCTTGGGCCTGTTGCACCAGGCACTAACCCACGCCCTTAAGGATGCCAATCTTCAGCCACCGCTGCCAGACTGTGGGGTAGTTGTTGGCTCTAGTCGCAGTCAACAGCACCAGTGGGAAACACTACTAAGGACAGGAACGCTAATCGACGGCGAAGTGTGGCTATCGACATTACCCCATACGCCTGCGATCGCCACAGCTCAGCATCTTCAAACTAATGCAGCCGTGCTGGCTCCAATGGCAGCCTGTGCAACGGGATTGTGGGCCATCGCCCAAGGCTATGAGTTACTTCGGCAAGGTCAACATCAGCAGGTCGTTGTAGGAGCAGTAGAGACACCCATTACTCCCTTAACCTTAGCTGGCTTTGCTCGCATGGGAGCACTAGCAACCACTGGATGCTATCCCTTTGATCGCCATCGTCAGGGATTGGTCTTAGGAGAAGCAGCCGTAGTTTTTGTGCTAGAGCAAGCAGCAACTGCTCGTCAACGATCAGCCCCCATCTATGGTCAAATTTTGGGAGCAGGCTTGACGGCGGATGGTTATCATGTGAGTGCACCGGATCCAAACAATCAGGCAGCGATCGCAGCAATTCATCAATGCCTGCACCATAGTCACCTATCCCCGGATGACATTGACTTTATCCATGCCCACGGCACTGCTACCCAGTTAAACGATCGCAATGAAGCTCGCTTGATTCAAGCCATATTTCCAGATGGGATCCCTGTTAGTTCTACCAAGGGTGCAACTGGCCATACCCTAGGGGCATCTGGTGCACTAGGAGTTGCCCTCTGTTTACTAGCACTGCGAGATCAAATACTGCCCCCCTGTGTTGGGCTAACCACTCCTGATGTTGCGCTCAATGTACTGACTACTGCTCAACCTGCCCATGTATGCCATCTGCTCTGCCTCAGCTTCGGCTTTGGAGGGCAAAATGCTGTGTTAGCACTGGGAAAAACCTAAATGACTCATAGCAACTGATGGCATACAGCAATACATTTAGTTAACCCTCCTGATTTGTTTATTTAGTCTGGGTAATTAAACCATGACATCCTGGCAAAGGTTCAACAGTGAACCATCAGTTTGTTGGTAGTGATAAAGAAGTAATGATTCAAGTGGAGGTCAGAGAGGGGCTAGTCCCTCTTGTGGGAACATACCCTACACTCCCTTTCCAGGAAATCATTACCTTTTTAGGACTATCGGTTTGTTAAACTCTGGTTACTGTGATGTGCAGTCACCCGACTGTGCTAGAACGAGTGGGACTGAGCACGAAGCTACGCAGATGTGTAGTAGTGAAGTAGCGCTGTCATCAAACTGACTCAGTATCGTGTAAGTGATGGTTTCAGAAGGGTTTGTGAACTCAGTAATGATTGTATTAGTCTTGGAGTAGCCATGACCCAGATGAGTGACACATCAAACCAAGACTACGAGTTGCAAGCAGAAATCGATCGTCTGCGGCGTGAGGTTGAAGAGCTAACGGTTAAAAACAGCGATTTAGAAAATGCTCTGCTGACCGCTGTTGAGCATGGCGACATTGTGGAAGCAGAGTTGTATGATGCCAATCAACGCCTGCAAGCAGAAATTGCCGAGCGCAAGTTAGCCCAGGCAACCCTGCAAGATATTCTCGAAACCGTCTCTAGGGACAAGGCAGATTTAGAAATCATTCTCTCCACGACGGCTGAGCATGGGGATTTTATGGAGTACCAGCTCTACACCCAAGCTGTAAGTGCCATGCGACAAAATCAAGAACTGCTCCAAGCCATTTCTGAAGCCACATCTGCGCTGATAATCTTGGCGAAGCAGTCTACGGGCTTGGTCACCTATGCCAATGCGATCGCTCGACAGCGGCTAGGTTTAGTTGTGCGGCCTGATCACAATCAACACTTGATTAGTCTCTTTGCCTATACGGCTAACTATTACCAAGTACAAACTATGTTGGCCATGCAGGGATCGGTACAAAACTATGAAACGGAAATGCAACAAACAGATGGCTTAACCTTTTGGGTATCGGTATCTATAAATCCCCTGACGCTGAATGATCAAGCCATGATTTTGGTGACAGCACATGACATCAGCGATCGCAAACGGATAGAAGTTGCCCTTAACCAATCGAGAGAAGCCCTAAGGTATCAAGCCCAAAAACTAGAAGAGCGGGTAGCAGAGCGCACCAAAGCACTACAGCAAGCGGAGGAAAAGTACCGTAATATCTTTGAAAATGCTGCTGAAGGCATCTTCCAAATTACTCCTGAGGGACGTTTTTTAAGCGTGAATCCAGCCATGGCTCGAATGTGTGGCTATGACTCGCCCGATGTGTTCATTGCTGCTATTACCAATGCAGGTCAGCAGCTTTATGTGCAAGTTGATCGTCGTGACGAACTAATTGCCTATCTACGGCGATTTGATGAGGTTTCTGGATTTGAATCCCAGATTTATCGGCGCGATCGCTCCATCATCTGGGTGTCAGAAAATGTCCACTCCGTTCGGGACGAAAACGGCACCCTGCTGTATTACGAAGGTAGTATGCGCGATATTACTGAACTCAAAACAACAGAAGAAGAGTTACGTCAGCAGCGATTGATGTCTGAGCGGTTGCTGTTAAACGTGTTGCCCCAGTCCATTAGCCAACGTCTGAAGCGGGGTGAAAAAACGATTGTCGATAACTTTACAGAGGCCACTGTGCTCTTTGCAGATATTGTTGGCTTCACGGAACTTTCCTCCGATATTTCTCCCACGGACCTTCTAGACCTATTGAACGAAATTTTCTCTACCTTTGACGGCTTGGTCGATCGGCATAAAGTTGAAAAAATTAAGACTATTGGTGATGCTTATATGGTGGTAGGGGGAGTTCCCATCCCCAAGGCTGATCATGTGGCCTCCATTGCTGATTTGGCGATCGACATGATAAACAGCGTGCAACACTTCAAAACCCGCCAAGGCAAGGCCATTGCCCTTCGGATTGGCATCCATACTGGTCCTGTAGTTGCCGGAGTCATTGGCACTCGCAAATTTACCTATGACTTGTGGGGTGACACGGTTAATGTCGCCAGCCGCATGGAATCTCAGGGCGAAGCTAGCCGCATCCAGGTTACTCAAGCTGTCTACGATCGCCTCCATAAACGTTATAAGCTGGAAGAACGGGGGCAGATCGATGTCAAAGGTAAAGGTGTTATGACCACCTACTGGCTGCTTGGTCGTAACGTGAGATAAAGCCTAATCACTGAAGGCAGAGTAATGGCCTTGCCTGTCTAAGAGTGTCAGGATAGCCATCCCACAGGTATGAAATCCATAATTCTATGGAGGTTGAGTTGTCGAAGGCGGGGGCATATGTCAATAACAATCCAATGGTATCCGGGGCATATTGCCAAAGCCGAGCGATCGCTCAAGGAGCAATTAAAACTAGTGGATGTGGTGCTAGAAGTCCGAGATGCCCGCATTCCCCTAGCAACCCACCATCCCCAAGTTACTCAATGGACAGGCAGCAAAGAGCGGGTGTTGGTGCTGAACCGCACAGATATGATTCCAGAAACAGCTCGGAAAGCATGGACTCAGTGGTTTGCCACTCAAGGAGAGACACCCCACTTTACTGATGCACAGCATGGCAAGGGCATTGAAGCTGTAATGAAGTCAACACAACTAGCTGGGGAAGCGATGAACCGGCGACGGCGCGATCGGGGCATGTTGCCTCGTCCTGTGCGGGCAGTTGTGATTGGTTTTCCCAATGTAGGCAAATCGGCATTAATTAATCGCCTCCTCAAGCGGCGTGTAGTCGCAAGTGCCCGCCGACCAGGAGTCACCCGCCAACTGCGCTGGGTGCGTATTTCTGAGCAACTGGAGTTACTAGATGCGCCAGGCGTGTTGCCATCGCGTTTGAGCGATCAAGCAGCAGCCGTGAAGCTAGCCATCTGTGATGACATTGGCGAAGCAGGGTATGACAATCAACAAATTGCCGCAGCCTTGGTAGATCTCTTAAGATCCCTAGGCCAAGCGTATCCTTTACAATCACGATATGAGTTGGATCCAAGCATCTTGACCGGAGAATCTTTTTTACAGGCTTTAGCTGATCGCTGCGACCAAGGCAATGTAGAGCGCAGTGCCCGTCGGTTGCTCAATGACTTTCGCACTGGCCTACTTGGTGCCATCTGTTTAGAATATCCCCCCGAGGTACCATAATGTCGGCATCAAAGGCAGCATATATCCAACTAGGGGCGATCGTTCTAGCCATCGGTTTCATTGGGGCAACCATTCTGCTCACAGGAGAATCACCCCACAGGGTCATAGCAGCCCTGTGGAATGGAGCCTTTGGCACCCCAGATCGCATTGCTCGCTGTTTTTCTACCTTAGTACCCTTAGTGCTTTGTGCTAGTGGGTTAGTGTTTACCTTTGCTGCCGGACTCTATAACCTGGGAGTTGAGGGACAAATTACAGCCGGGGCGATCGCAACTACCTTTACCCTGCGTTTAGGGGAGACACTGCTACCACCTAGCCTGTTGCTACCGCTGGCAATAGTTATGGGTGGGCTAGGAGGTACAGTTTGGGGTGGGGCTACGGGAATATTAACCGTGTATGGCCGCATCAACGAAATCTTTGCTGGATTGGGACTGAACTTTGTGATCGAAGGGCTAGCGTTGTATTTAGTCTTTGGTCCCTGGAAACGGGAAGGCGTTGCTTCTATGAGTGGCACAGAACCATTTCCTGAAGCCTTGCATCTGGGGACGATCGGTCGCACGGAGGCCAGCCCAGTAGCCCTAGGGATCGCTATTGTAGCCCTAGGCGCAACCATTCTAGTCATGCGTAGCACCTACATAGGGCTGAAGCTCCGGGCTGTGGGCAAAAATCAGCGAGCAGCTTATGTTTTAGGCATTCCAGCAGTGCGCTATCTCATGGGATCATTGATGGCT
>JANWZG010000142.1 GCA_025054735.1 Cyanobacteriota bacterium
GCGGTTTCGCACTTTAGCGATCCCCACGGATGACCCCAAGTTGGCAGGTTTCACAAAACAGGGAGAACCTAAAGCCAGTTCTAATTCATTGCAGATTTGGGCAAAGCTGTGAGCATCTGAACGAATCTGATTGCGAGTAACAGCACGATAGGCAACCTGTGGTAAGCCCGCTTGGGCAAACACAGTTTTCATAGCAATTTTGTCCATACCTACAGCAGAGCCTAGTACTCCAGAGCCAACAAACGGCACTTGCATTAAGGTCAACAGGCCCTGAATGGTGCCATCTTCTCCATTAGGGCCATGGAGGACTGGAAACCAAACTTGTACTTCGGCTGCGATCGCAGGTAGCTGCCAAAGGGTTGGTGAAGCATCAGTTGAGGGCGGGAGGGGACTACCTGATGCCAATACCTGCTGTGCTGTGTCACCTGCTTGCCAGCGACCATCTTTATGGATGTAGAAGGGAATTACATCATAGTTGTCCACATTTTGACCTATGGTGAGGGCACGAGCAATAGCCTGCGCCGAGCGAATAGAAACCTCATGCTCACCCGATCGTCCCCCGAATAGTAATCCTACTTTCAACGCTGCCATACTCACCACTCCTTCCATCCATTTGAGACAAGGCGCAATGGAAATCCACTGCAACAGAAAATTGCCGCTAGCGTAGCACACATCGAGTACGTTCTCTAACGTGCTACTATTTAACGATTTCAGTGGATAAACCCTCTACGCAATTAGCACACCTCAAGCCCAGTACGGCTTACGTAAACTATGGCGGTAGCGCTAGTATTAAGCCTGTTAACAACTATCCGGTTAAGGAGATAGTAAATCTGCTAGACGGAGTATAAGAGTAAGGCGGATAAGTCTTCACTAGACCGCAGTCTGCACACCTGCATCACTTCGACTACACCAAACAGGGGGGATTATGCAAAAGTCGCTGTTTTTTCTTTGTGAGATGACAGATGCTGATATTCAGTGGTTAATGTATTCAGGGCGGCGACTACAGCTTAATGAAGCCGAGGTGTTAGTGGAACAGGGTGTTCACGCTGATGCACTCTATATTCTTCTCACTGGCATGCTAAGTGTATGGCTAGAGGGGCCTAGTGGTAAACGCGAAGTCACACGGTTAACTAGCGGCGAGGTGATTGGGGAGATTTCATTTATCGACAGTCGGCCACCTTCAGCAACGGTGACGGCTGTGGTTCCGTCGTTGCTCCTCGCCATTCCCAAAGATTTGTTGACCAAGAAAATTTCTGCTGATGAGGGATTTGGGCTGCGTTTCTACAGAGCAATGGCCTATTTCCTCTCTGATCGCTTGCGCACGACCATGAGCCGCATTGACTCCTTCACTGGCACAGTAACGACTTCTGCAATCCCCGATGAACCGCCGCCTAACATCATTGCACGCCTCCCAATTGCTCAAAATCGCCTTGCTCGAATGATTAGGCAACTTCAAGCTATACGGTAGTTGACACGACCATAGGTAGCCGTCCTGTAATCAATTTTGTAGTTCGGTTGGCGATGGGAATGCGCTTGCATCAGGTATAGAGGGGGCTGCACTAGGCGGTGGCGGCGAAGTGACAGGATTGCCAGAATTAGACGGGACGATCGGATCCTCAGCAGGAGGCGGCACATCAGGTGTACTGGGTTGGACATTCTGCGGAGATGGAGAAGCACTACCCGGCACATCACTAGAGCCATCTGGGGCTTTGTTGACATCAACACTAGGAGAAGCCGTAGGCACAGCAGGCACTTGACGCTTACTGGGGTCGTTCCATCCTGAGGGCTTTGCGTCAGCACTAGTTACTCGGACATTACGAATAGGCTTTGGCTTGATTTTAGCCTTCCAGTTTGCAATATCCGGCAATTTGGGAAATGGCTGCACACTCATGCCCTTAGTCACTTCTTGCATAAACTGCCGCCATACAAAAGCCGCCGTTGCACTAGCGCCCCAAGTTGGGGTGTTGTCATCATTGCCTAGCCAGATACCAGTCACTAACTGGGGAATGTAGCCAATGAACCACAGGTCTCTGGCATTCTCACTGGTGCCAGTTTTGCCAGCAACGGGGCGATCGTTCAACTGTGCTAGGTAACCAGTGCCACCTGTCACAACACTCTGCAACATCCACGTCACAATAGCGGCTGTCCCTTTATCAATAGCTTGCACTGGCTTAAGAGAAGCAGCATCAAACAGTATCTTGCCATTGCGATCAATAATCCGCCTAACACCGTGGACTTTGACATGTCGTCCCTCAGCCGCTAACGTGCCATAGGCACTAGTAATCTCCAACAGATTGGTTTCTGAGCTACCCAAGGCTAGGGAATAGGCAGGCACCAACTTAGAGTCAATCCCCATCCGACGAGCAACCTCAATGACGGTATCGAACCCTAACTCAACCAGTACCTTTACAGCGACAACGTTGACTGAGTTAGCGAGAGCATCTTTGATTGAAATCCAGCCTGCATGTTTGCGATTGGCGTTCAGCGGTTCATAGCCATCAATCTTGTAGGGGGCATCCAAGTAAGTGTCGTAGGGAGAAAAGCCCGCTTCGATCGCCGTGGCATAGACAAAGGTCTTAAAGGTAGAACCAGGCTGACGTTGTGCTTGGCTAGCACGGTTAAACTGACTTTTCTTAAAATCTCCACCACCAACAAGTGCCTTGATCTCACCCGTTTGGGGGTCGATCGCCACTAATGCTGCCTGACTGAATCCCTGCCCAGGCCCATCCAAATTAATGGCATCTCGCACAACTTTTTCGCCCAACGCCTGCCACTTTAAATCCACGGTAGTTTCCACCGTTAGGCCACCGGCTTCGATCGCTTCTGCGGAGATATATCGAGGTAGTTCCTGCTGAACGTAGGTTGTGAAATAGGGATAGTTCACAATCAGACGCTTCGGGAGCTTGGGGTTCAGTCCTAAGGGCGTAGCCTTGGCTGCTTCTGCCTCAGTTGTCGTGATAAACCCTTCTTGCTCCATCAAATCCAGCACGATGTTGCGGCGTTCTAGAGCTGCTTCGGGATTGACTAGTGGCGAGTAATCACTAGGAGCTGGTGCCAGCCCAGCAATCATCGCCATCTCTGGTAGTGTGAGCTGATCTACAGATTTGCCGAAATAAACCCAAGCAGCATCGGCAACACCATAGGCCCCAGAGCCAAGATAAACCAGATTCAGATAACGTTCCATGATCTGGTCTTTGGCTAGATCTTGTTCAATTTTCTTGGCAAGCATCGCCTCCCTCAGCTTGCGTCCAATGCTGCGCTCTTGATTCAAGAACACCATGCGTGCTAGCTGCTGGGTAATGGTGCTGCCACCTTCCCGTACTTCTCCAGCTTGAATGTTGGTGACGATGGCTCGCATCACCCCTTGGTAATCCACACCGTCATGGTCATAGAAGCGCCGATCTTCTGAAGCAACAAAGGCATTAATTAACTGCTGAGGAGTAGCCCAAATCTTCAGTTCCTCGTGGGTTGCAGGCCCCAACTGCTGCAAAATAGTACCATCACTAGCCTTGACTGTAATAGTGCCATCCCGCTTGTAAAGCAGCACAGTTGTTGTATCTGGTAAGGCTGCTTCTAGCCGTTGCCAACCATCATAGACAGCAACAGCACCAGCACCCGCTATCATCAAACTGCTCCAAAACAAAACTCGCAGGTAGAAGATACTGGTTAACGGCTGTCGCATTACCTTAGCAACGTTTTGCCCTAAGGAGCGAGCACCCGTAATGACGGTTTCAGAAACCCTATGGAAAATCTGTTGAGGGAAGGCCGAAGTCCTAACGGGCGGATAGACGGATGGCGGTCGGTGACGCTTAGGGAAAGAGTCTAAGTAATTAGCGTTTTCATCGAGGGGATGGGGATGAGATTGGTAAGCACTGTTCCCAAACGGCAAGCGATCGGAGTCGTAATCATCCTGTTGACTGGCTGAAACATTTTTGTTTGACTTGACCACTACTCACCCTCACTTCGCTATCCAAACTAGCTTGGATTATCCCTATCCAGATTACCTGGGATCAGGCTGCACATTTATCGGTATGACAAGCAAACCGTTACCAGTGTAACGGTTGTTACAAATTGTCTAAAAAGTCAGATCATCAGCATACCAAATTTAATGCCTCATATCCCAACCACGATGCCGAGCCAACACCTTAGCAGGCAACTTATGACACACCAGCATGACCGATCGCTAACGCTGTCACCAACATGCCTAGCACCAAAAACGGCTGGGCACTTGCTTGGTACTTCACATCATTCTCTAGGGGATTCCGGAGAAAGTACATGTCTTGAAAGGTAATCTGGGGAATCACCAGTAGCAGCAAAATCGTCGCATAGAGGTTCTGGCGTAGGCTAACCAAGTAAGCTGCCACGCCAACCTGAAAAACATCAATCATCAACACACAAATCCAGGCTGCTGTTGTAACACCAAACATAACAGGCAGAGACTTTAGCCCCAGTTGGCGATCGCCCTCAACGCTCTTGAAATCGTTGACAATGGCAATACCCAACCCAGCCAGGCTGTAAAACAAGGTAAAAATCACGATCGTCGCATTTAGCTCACCAAACAGAGCATGACCTGTGCACCATGGCAGGGTAATGTAGCTAGCTCCCAAGGCATAGTTGCCTAACCAGCCATTTTGCTTTAGCTTCAAGGGCGGTGCTGAGTAGATATAGGCCAAGAATGCTCCAATGACCGATATTGTGGTGATTGTTGGGTAGGTATGGCCTGCCCAGACATCCAAGCCATAGGCCAGTGCAATTCCTGCCACCAGCAACACAACAATCTGAGTCACCACCTGAGGCACGGAAATAGCTCCGGAAGGAATAGGGCGGTAGGGTTCATTAATGGCATCGATTTCTCGATCGTAGAAATCATTCAGCGTTTGGGTATAGCCCGCCATCAACGGCCCTGACAAGAACATGCAAGCAGCCGCTACTAGCACATGTTCTATCTTCCAAACATAACCACCGCCTGAAGCAGCTCCACAGACAACACCCCACATTAAGGGAATCCAGGTGATGGGCTTCATCAATTGCAGGCGAATCTTCCAGATGGAACTCTCTCCCGCCTTAGCTCCCTTCATCCCTAACAATTGTCGCGCTGTAGCTGTGCGGTCAGACGAGGTTGGTGGCTGAGATGATGTAGGGTCGAGCATAAGACTCCTTGCCGTGCAGGACATTGACCTTTAGGATACCAAATTCATTGTCATTCCATGACTGAATCATCCCAGGTAGAGGTATTGCCGATCATCCTGACTTAGTGTTAAAATTACACTAAACTACCCTAGGACATCACGACTATGACCACACTAACTACAACTGAGCTGCCCTTGCCATCCCATTTTGACCCCAAGCGAGTCAGCGAAGTCTGGCGTGTTCCTTACCAAGAGCGAGCTGCCGATGCCGAGGCTTGGGCAAAGCGTTGGAATTTGCAACCGGCTGCTAAGGACAAAACTCGCATTTGCTTAATGGCGATCGACGTGCAAAACACTTTCTGCATCCCTGGTTATGAGTTATTTGTGGGTGGCAGCTCTGGGATGGGTGCCGTGGAAGACAACATCCGCCTTTGTGAGTTCATTTACCGGAATCTGGGCCTGCTGACCGAAATTGCCCCAACTATGGACACCCACACCGCCATGCAAATTTTTCATCCCATGTTTTGGGTCAACGATGCTGGCGAACACCCTGCACCCATGACCATGATTACCCTCGATGATGTGCAAAAAGGCGTGTGGAAAGTCAATCCTGGTATTGCCTATAGCTTGGCAAAGGGGAACTATCTAGGATTGCAGGCCCATGCCCAGCATTATGCCCAAACCCTTAGTAATGAGGGCAAATATCCCCTCACAATCTGGCCTTACCACTCTATGTTGGGGGGAATTGGTCATGCGCTTGTCTCTGCTGTAGAAGAGGCAATGTTTTTCCACTGCATAGCCCGCCATAGCCAAACGGGCTTTGAAATCAAAGGGGGCAACCCACTGACGGAAAATTACTCAGTGCTTCGCCCAGAGGTATTGGATGGTGCTGATGGCCGCCCTATTGCCCAGAAAAATACTCGGTTCATTCAAAAATTGTTAGACTTTGATGCTGTGATCATTGCTGGACAAGCAAAGAGTCACTGCGTTGCCTGGACAATCGATGATCTGTTAACGGAAATTTTGACAAAGGATCCAGCCCTTGCTCAGAAGGTTTATCTGCTAGATGATTGCACCTCGCCTGTGGTTGTCCCTGGGGTTGTGGACTTTACTGAGCAGGCCAATGCAGCATTTCAACGGTTCGCCCAAGCAGGGATGCACATTGTCAAGTCTACGGATCCGATCGTGACTTGGCCAGGACTAGCCCTTCGTTAGAGACTAGCCAACCTCAAGCCTCGACCATGGCAGCCTCTCCCAACACTGCCATGCTGTTTACTCATAACTCCATAGATGCATCATCAACGATTCTTATCAGGGCAGATGTTAAAAATGCTTAAAGTAAGGGTAAATTGTAATGTGGTTTAACATTCATTCCTATAGGATTGACGAAGGCTACGACTAGTGCAACCGTTGCCTAGGTGAACCCTCTTGGTGAACCCTTTTTGTGATTAGGAGTTATCAGATCTATGCCTCAGCTTGCAGCTAGCTTGGAAATCGACTTTCACAGCGAAGCCTACAAAGATGCTTACAGCCGGATTAATGCGATCGTCATTGAAGGTGAACAAGAGGCGAACGACAACTATATGCGGCTGGCAGAATTAATGCCTGATAGCAAGGAGCAACTCCTTAGCCTCGCTAAGATGGAAAGCCGTCACAAGAAGGGATTTGAAGCTTGTGGGCGTAATCTACAAGTTACGCCAGATATGGCATTTGCGAAGGAATTCTTCTCTGGCCTGCGTGGCAACTTTCAAAGGGCAGCTAATGAAGGCAACATTGTGACCTGCTTGCTGATTCAGTCACTAATCATCGAGTGCTTTGCGATCGCAGCCTACAATATCTATATCCCAGTTGCCGATCCGTTTGCTCGCAAAATTACTGAGGGCGTCGTCAAAGACGAGTACACTCACTTAAATTTTGGACAACAGTGGCTTAAAGAACACTTTGCCGAGTCTAAAGCGGAGCTTGAAGCCGCAAACCGTCAAAATCTTCCTCTGGTTTGGAAAATGCTTGACCAAGTTGCTGACGATGCTAGCGTTTTGGGCATGGAGAAGGATGCATTAGTGGAAGACTTCATGATTCAGTACGGTGAGGCGCTGGGTGATATTGGGTTTCAAACCCGCGACATCATGAGGATGTCTGCCCATGGTCTATCTGCTGTCTGATTCCACGGGAAACTATCCATGTTCGGTTTAATTGGCCATTTAACCAGCCTGCAACATGCCCAGGCGGTTGCTAGAGACTTAGGCTACCCAGAATACGCTGACCAAGGTCTTGATTTTTGGTGTAGCGCCCCTCCACAGATCGTTGATGACATTACAGTTACCAGCATTACTGGTCAGACTATTTACGGCAAGTATGTAGAGTCATGCTTCTTGCCAGAGATGTTAGCTAGTAACCGCATCAAGGCGGCCATTCGCAAAATTGTGAATGCCATGGCTCACGCTCAAAAGCATGGCATCGACATCACAGCACTAGGTGGGTTTTCATCTATCATCTTTGAAAACTTTGATCTGCAAAAGGTTCATCATGTCCGTAATGTGACACTGGAATTTGAGCGGTTCACAACAGGTAATACCCATACTGCTTACATTATCTGCCAACAAATTTGGCAATCGGCTCCACGGGTGGGGATTAACCTATCAAAAGCAACCGTAGCAATTTGTGGAGCAACAGGAGACATTGGCAGTGCTGTCTGTCGGTGGTTAAATACCAACACTGATGTTCAAGAACTGCTGTTAGTAGCTCGTAACCAAGAACGACTTCAAAACTTGCAAGATGAGTTGGGGCGGGGCAAAATTTTGAGCCTAGATGAAGCGCTCCCTATGGCAGACATTGTGGTGTGGATTGCTAGTATGCCCAAGGGCATGGAGATAGACCCAAACGTGTTGAAGCAACCATGTCTGTTAATTGATGGCGGCTACCCCAAAAATATGGTGACTAAGATCCAGCGCCCTGGAATCTATGTCCTCAACGGTGGCATTGTGGAGCACTCCCTAGACATTGATTGGCGCATCATGACCATTGTGAATATGGATGTGCCTGCTCGCCAACTGTTTGCCTGCTTTGCCGAGTCGATGCTGCTAGAGTTTGAGAAGTGGTACACCAACTTCTCCTGGGGGCGTAACCAAATCACTGTGGAAAAGATGGAGCAAATTGGTGAAATATCTCGTAAGCATGGGTTCTCGCCGCTGTTGATCCAACCTGTAGATGCAAGAGTAGCTTAGTGTTGTAATTAATAACAGAGGTGTTTAACGGCGACGCTCAGCCCAGCGGGTTTGAATCGCTGTAATGGGAAATAGAGCTTGGAAATTTAGGCCTTGGGATCGATAGAGTTCAGCGCCACCTTGGAGACGATCGACTAGCGCCATCACATGATTCACAACATACCCTGCGTTCCTTAGGCAATGCACTGCTTTCATGGCAGACTGGCCTGTAGTGACCACATCTTCTAGCACCACAACGGAACTTGCGGGGGGTAAGGTTGGCCCTTCGATCTGGGCTTGGGTGCCGTGACCTTTAGCTTCTTTACGAATAATCAGGGCTGCAATGCCGTGTTGACTAAAGTCACCATAGGAATTTTGCTGATTGGCATAGGCAGCCGCCATACTAACAGCAGTGACGATCGGATCAGCCCCTAGGGTCAACCCAGCCACAGCCCGCGTTTCTGCTGGCAACTGGTCAAACAGTAACCGCCCTACCATTACCATCCCCTGAGGGTGTAGAGTAATTTGCTTGCCATTGATGTAATAACTGCTGCGTTGACCTGAGGTCAACACAAAGTCACCCTCGCGATAGGCAATTTCGCAGATTAAGTCTAGAAGCTT
>JANWZG010000143.1 GCA_025054735.1 Cyanobacteriota bacterium
CTGAGTAGGAATGGCCTCTAGTTCTGACCTATCCTGTTCGAGCCAGAACAAATCTTCGACCTGACATCCCAACGCTCTTGCCAGTCGGAGGGCCACTGTTGTCGAAGGAGCATACTGTCCTGCTTCTACGCCCCCAATCGTCTGGCGAGAGACTCCAGCGATCGCGGCCAGATCTTGCTGACTCATCCCCAGTCGCAGTCGAATTTGTTTCAGGTTGTTGCACAGGTCATGGTCTGGCTTCATGGGGGTTATTCCTGAGCTTTTCTGTGAACCGTAGCCATTGTGAGATTACCATTAACAGCGGTAGCTCAATCAAGGGACCAATGACGAGGGTAAGGGTAATTAGGGGACGATCGGGAAATGTAGATGCCGCGATCGCCAGGGACAGGGGTGAGTTGCGGGCTAGGGTTGTGTAAATTAGGCAAACCCTTGTGCTGTAGGATAGCTGTAGTCGTCGTCCTAGTACTTGAGCAATCCAAAAATTAATCCAGAAAAAGAGAAGCACAGGTGGCAATAGTCGTAACAGCAATCCAGGACGCTCGAACAAGGCTGGACTCTCTGCGGTAAAAATCGCAACAATAGCAACATTCAGACAGACAACTTGCAGGGCTGTAATTTTAGGCATGTGGTGATGTAGCCACTCAATTCCCCACCAGTAGCTAATGCAACGACGAGACAAAACTGCCATGAGTAAGGGCAGCACCAACACCCAGAGGATGCTACCGACGAGTGCCTGGGGGCTTAACTCTACTAAGGTGCTTGTAAACACCAGTAAGTAGATCGGCAGCAGCAGAATTTGCAAACTCAGGTTAAAGGGCAGGAGTGCCATCGCCAACGACACATCACCTCCCGATATGCTGGTAAACACCAGATACCAATCGGTACAGGGTGTAACCATGAGCATAATCAAGCCTACCCACAGATCAGGGGCATCTCGGAGAAAAATAGCCCCCAGTGCCCAGGCCAGAATGGGTGTCCATAGAAAATTCATACTCAGGCTAGTGGCAGTGGCCGTCACATTACGGATTGCACATCCAACCTGTTGCAGAGGCATGGGCAGAAAGGTTGCATAGAGCATCACGGTCAGCAAGGGCACAATTAACCCACTAGCCACTGATGGCAACTCCGAAACGTGAGCCAAAACCAACCCCACTAGCACAGACAGAAGCACGAAAACCGGCTGAAGTTTATCGTGTAGAGACATGGCAGGGTGACTTATGCTTGAGTAGCGGTAGGTAAAATGAGCATGGCATCACCAAAGGAATAGAAGCGATAGCGCTCGGCAATTGCCACTGCATAGAGGTCTAACAGCCGTTGCCGCCCGATCATGGCACTGACCAACATCATGAGACTAGAACAAGGCAAGTGAAAATTGGTGATTAACCCCTGGACGGTTCGCCATTGATAGCCAGGATAGATAAACAAATCAGTCTTGCCCCAAAAGGGTTGGAGTTCGCCTGTCTGAGAAGCCCCCTCTAGGGAACGCACAGATGTTGTGCCCACGGCAATAATGCGTCCCCCGCGGGCAAGGGCTTGACGAACTTTCTCGACCGTATCTTTCGGAATCTCTGCCCACTCACTATGCATGTTGTGGGTGGTAATATCCTCAACCTCAACGGGTCGAAAGGTGCCCACACCAATATGTAACGTGACAAATGCCCGATCGATACCCCGGTCCTGCAAGGTTGCTAACAGACGCTCAGTAAAGTGCAATCCGGCTGTGGGAGCCGCAACAGAGCCAACTCGATCAGCGTATACCGTCTGGTATTGGTCGGGGGATGCTTGACTGTCTGTGATGTATGGGGGCAGAGGAACATGACCCAACTGGTGAAACGCGGCCATTAGGTCTGCACCTGCGGCATCAAATTCTAAGACGCGGCCATTGGTAGCTGGGTCAGTTGCTAACACCCTAGCGGTCAGAGCTGGCGAAGTAGCAGGTGAGTCTGTATGGGAAGTGCGATCGTAGAATTCGATAATTGTCCCTGGTTTCAAGCGTCGTCCTGGCTTCACTAGACAGAGCCAATGGCGATCGTCGTACTCCTCCAGTAACAGAATCTCTACCTCTGTCCCCCTTGGCTTCCGACCATACAATCGAGCGGGCAGAACTTTGGTGTTATTCATCACTAGTAAGTCACCGGGTTGCAGTAAATCGGGTAATTCCCAAAATCGGTGATGACTGTGATGGGTTGGTGAGTCTACAACTAGCAAGCGAGAACTATCTCTGGGATGCGCTGGAACTTGGGCAATGAGATCCTCCGGTAAGTGGTAATCGTAGGCTGCACGTGACAAATCAAGCGGTGTAACGTTTATGGCCATAAACCAAGATTGGGGAAACCTCCCTATATAACGTCGGGGACTTCTCCCCACTTGCAAGCTCGCATTCTCTACGAAAATAGGATTGTAGCACTAGCTCGGACTTTGATCTATGGACTACCTCTACTACCTAGCCAATGCTAGCCTGACGCTGCGGGTCGTGGAGCGTCTGCACAGCTTTTCTGAACTACCTGTCCAATTTGTGACAGTCATCCATCAAATTGATGGTTGGATCGTTCGAGTGAAACTGAGTCAGCGCCTCAACCCCCAGCAAGATGGCGACTTACGGGCGTTTTTGAATGAACTAGGCATTCCCTATGAGCCAGATATTCGCGTGCGGATGGCACTGTGGGGTCTGGAAACTGGACAGTCACCTGTGGATGTGATGCGCCGCTATCAAGCTGCGATCGTGTCCCATGGCACACCCGACCGGGCGGAGATTGAAGAATTTCGCCGACAGTTTGTTCTAGGATTAGGCTATTGCCCCGAAACCCTAGCATAACCAGCTTCAATTTTGTCAGTATTAATTGGCACTCAAATAGCCCCTCTAAGGTCATGCTATTGAGCTACAGCGGGATAGACCTTACACCATGGAAGTAAGTATTAACCTGTTCTCAACAACTTTAGTCTCAGCAGCTCATAACCTATGGCGACTCCGGGGATGAGGGCTGCCAAATTTTAGTCTCGCCCATAGGATCAATCACATCGGTCACCAGCTCTGAGGTGCCAATCAGCATAGCAGGATCGGCCCAGACCTCCGCCGGAATCGCATCCAGTAAGGGTTGCAAATCAGCAAGGACTGCTGTCGCTGAGGGGTAGCGATCGCGGAAGTTATAGCACACCATGCGATCAAGAACATCAGCAAACTGGGGATTCACACGCACCTTAGCGCGCCAAATCACGTTACCAGTGGCAGGGTCAACCCGTAAATGCCGGGGGTGTAACCCAGTCATAATCTGAATAGCAACCATTCCCAAGGCATAGATGTCGCTATTAGGCTTAGGCCTGCCGATTGCTTGCTCACTAGGTGTGTAGCCGCGTGTACCGATGCCGATCGTTAAATCACTGGTTACTTTTGTATCCGTTGGTGGCTGGCGGATCTCTTTGACAGCCCCAAAGTCAATTAGCACCAGTTTATGGTCGCTATGTCGGCGAATGATGTTGTCTGGCTTAATATCCCGATGAATCACACCGTGCTGATGAATCACATCTAGGGTGGGAAGCAAGTCACTCAAGACGGACATAGCTTTGATTTCAGGGTTGGGAATGGTTAGCGATAGCTCATAGCTCAGGGGATGACCATCTACCCAGTCCTGCACTAGGTAGAACTCTCCATCTTCTTCAAAATAGGCGCGTAACTGAGGAATACGTTCGCACTGCCCTAAGCGCTCTAGGGTTTCTGCCTCCCGCAAAAACAACCGCCGTGCAACCTTCCACGTTTCAGGGCTATCGTTAGCAGGCCGCAACTGCTTGATTACACAGTAGGGATGCCCAGCACGGCCTAAATCTCTGGCCAAGTACGTTGCCCCAAAACCACCTGCACTCAATCGTCGAGTGACTTGATACCGTTGTCGTAGTTGACTTTGCAACGAACTCTGCTCCTCACTTGGGCACCAACTGGGCAACCCCGCACAGTGGTTGATCGTCTCTTGGGCGATCGCAGCCAATGGATAGGTGCTTGTAACCTGCGGTAGCTGCGGTTGTTGGCGACAGTTATGACTCGGCTTATTAGTGATAGCATAAAGGCTACCCATAATCATAACCAGCACCATCGGTAAGACCGTAGGCAACACCAAACCATTGAAGGCCATTGCTAAACAACTACCAACCCCAATCAATAGCCCTAGGCCCGAACCAGTCACTACCATCGATAACGGTTGTAGCTGCCTAAAAAAAATAGTAGCAATAACGACGATCGCCAGCACATATAACCCCCGCTGATAGGGATGCGGAAAGGCAGGTTGACCACTAGGAACCAAACAACGGCCTTGGTGAAGCAGATCACGACCGTGAATGACTTGGCCGTGCTTGGTGTCTGGCATGTCCCCGTCTAGACTAGGCTTGCTATCAAGGGAATCCGTTGTAGGGGTGAGAAAAGTCGATCGCAAGTGCCAGGACAGTCGTTGTGTCTGACAATCGAGCCACTGCACCGGTGCTGGATTCATGATAGTAACCACTGCACCCGTCACCGCTAGGGCGATCGTCAGGCCAAACCCTGACCTACTGAACCATCGGAGCTGATAGGCAGTTGCTGAAGCATCCCGTAGTGGTGACTTTGGTGGTCGCTCAAACCGTCGTGCCATTGCCCAGAGTCTCCTGTGCTAATAACGCCTTCCCAAAACTCCTTCCGATGCAACGCTGACTCTAACCCAAATAACTCCACCTAACCCCCAACCCTTAGCACCCAACACCTAACCCCTAATCCCTAGCACCTAACCTCAGTATAGGAAGATGACTAGAAATTGACTATGTAGGATCCAATAAATCACCCTAGGTGGGTTCCAGTAGAGGCGTGCCATGAACAGCGAAGTCTAACAATTGCATAGGATGCATGACTGGTATTGACTGACCTTGAAGTTGTAAGTGTCGCTGAATTTGCACAAAACAGCCAATGTTAGCAGAGACGATTACGTCTGCCCCCGTCGCTAGCAAATTCTGTACCTTTTGGCGACCTAGCTCATCAGCTACGGTTGGCTGCAAAATGTTGTATACCCCTGCACTCCCACAGCAAAGAGCAGCATCGATAGGTTCACGTAGGGTAACCCCTGGAATTTGTCGCAACAGTTGACGCGGTTGCACACTGATGCGTTGTCCGTGGAGCATATGACAAGCATCTTGGTAAACCAATGTCAGTGGTTGCCGTCGTAGGGGCAAGAGAGGAGCCACCAGCCCCACCGCTGCTAAGAACTCTTGAACATCGCGGACGATCGCCGCAAAGGCAGCCGCCTTCTCCGCATAATCTGGATCATCCTGCAAAATCCGTCCATATTCCTTCAGGGTATGCCCACAACCAGAGGCATTGATCAACACCGCATCTACCCCAGTGTTGGCAAAGGCATCAATGAGTTGTCGAGCTAGAACCTTGGTGTCGTGTTCTTGGCCCTGATGGTGCAGCAACGCCGCACAACAACCCTGATTCTGGGGAACTACCACTTCACAGCCATTGGCTGTTAATACACGAATAGTAGCCTCATTGACCTCTGGATTAAACAGACGCTGCACACACCCAAGAATGAGACCCACTCGGTAGCGGCGATCGCCCTGAGCTGGAATAACTTCAGGCATAGACGTTTGAAACGCCTTGTCTGAAAGTGGCGGCAGCAGCGCCTCCATAGCTGCTAACTGGGGAGATAGTTGCCTTAGGATGCCTAGGGATCGGATCCAACGTTGCAACCCTGTTTTTTGATATAGTCCTACCGGGCGTAATAGCAGGCGCAGACGGTTAGGATAGGGCAACAGGTTAAATAGTAACTGGCGAATGAGTCGCTGAGGCAGCGATCGGACAGCATGTCGCTCTACTTGAGGACGAGTTGCCGCAATCAACTTGTCATATTCCACCCCAGATGGACAAGCGGTTGTGCAGGCTAAACATCCCAAACATGAGTCAAAATGCTGGGTCACATCTGGCGATAGACTGGCCTGACCATTATGAATGGCATCCATGAGATAGATTCGGCCTCGTGGAGAATCCATCTCCTTGCCAAGGACTCGATAACTGGGACATGTGGATAGACAAAATCCGCAATGCACACAGGCACTAATCAGCTTAGGATCCGGAGGTTGTAAATGGTCGAACCCTGGATATTGACCATCAGTAGGGTCATTAGGAGTGAGGTCACGGGGGATGTTGGGGAGAGAGGTATCTAGAAACTGCATTGCTAACCACGTGATTACTATGTCTTCTAGGCTAGCGCGCTTCTCGCAATAGTTCTAGTGCCATGTCAAGACGCATCATTGCAGGTTGCCAAGTGGGATCATCCACCATATCAGTATCACATGGATTATGAGTAGCAATATTTACTTTGGTGCCTATCATCAACAGCTTGATCAGTGGTGATGTCCGGTGCAATTGATCAGTGATGTCAGCCAATACGTGATCAACCCGCTGAGGGTCATGCAATATGTCACTATGGTCAGACTTAATCAGCATCCCTGGAGCCAACAAATGGGTCAACTCGTAGGATCGTCCGGTGGATAAGTCCAGCAGCCAGTGCTGATCATCTGCCGAAATGGTGATCGTTATGAGTAGGCGAAGCCGCCCAGGAACCCAACCGATGGTGGTTTCTAACACGTAGGCAGGAATGCTGCTAACAAGTTGAGTAATGCTATAGGCAGAGCGGGTCACTTGCCAGAGTAAGTAGGACATCCATTCGTTAAGAGGCATGGCTGACTGTTGAGTTGGACAAATAGTCTGTTGAGATTCCTGCTCTACAGCCTCTAACACCTGCCATGCCCAAGTTACTAGGCTCTGTAGGTGTTGCCGAATGTTGGATGATAGTGAACTAGCTAGGGAGCCAAGGACTTGCAGGTGAGGCAGCCGAGCTAGCATGATTTGGCGTAAGAGAGCTTGGTCACGATCGTCAGGTGACACTTGGCCTACTAAGTCAATAGTTAGGCATGGTAGTGGTATATCTGGATTATCCAGGGTAGTAGCTGGCTGCGTACTGGGCACTAGGGGCACGATCGTTGCATCTGGCTCAACATCAGCCAAATCTGCTAGAACTGCTTGTGCTGGCAAGATCAATTCATCATCAACCAAGCGAGCAACTTCTAGGGGTTCAGGTGACTCAGTGACCAGTTCTTCAATAGATTGCTCTGACCCCGCTAGAGAGTCTGCTCCTGAAGATTCCTCAATGACCTTGTGGGACTCATCTATAGACTCTGTCACCCCAGCACCCTCTACTAGTTCCCTGTCCCCTCGCATGGGTGCTATCGGTTCTTCATCTGTAACATCATCCCCAATGTCATCGTTATCCGCCGCTAATGATTCCATAGCGAGCCTATCTGAAGCATAAAGACTACGATTCGGATCAATGACAATGCGGACATCTGGAGTAGCAATGCGTTGTTGAGCACTGGTTGTAGCCTTGTTCGATGACTCTAGTGAGGGTGTTGTTGAGCTAGGCGCACTAAGCATCACCTCAGCATCAGGTTGACTGCTTGGGGTCTGTTGGGTTGGTGCTGTATCACTAATGGGTTTTTGGATGGTGGGCTGATCTGCGTGGGCTTCCGCGACTAGCTCCGCAAATTCTGCTAGGCTCATGGCTGCATCGGGCGATCCCCTGAGCACTGATTCCACAGCATCAGATAGCTCTTGTTCAAAAATTTCTAAGGTTGGTGTATCGTCAATGGCCACTGAGGGACTATATGTGGCACTGAGGGGGGGCAATGTGACTTCCTGAAACAGATTTGGCATTAAATCAGACAATTCCTGTAAATCGTCACCTAGGGTGGCTAGGGTCAAATCGATCGCCAAGTCAGCGTCATCTGATGTCACGGATTCAGCAGGCACAGGCAACTCAGCCCGAAACATATCTAAGGTGATGACATCAGGGGCAGAAACATCCATCGAGCTAGGAGAGGGAGGAATCAGCGGTGAGCCGATCGCAGGATTCAACACCTCGTCTGTAGAGTCACGGGATACGGATGGTTCCTGTGGTAGCGTGTATGACTCAGCCGTCTGGGGTATTGGTGTGTCAGTCTGAGGCCCCAGAGTACCACCTAGCTCTGGTAGCGATTCCACCGAAAGGCTCTCTAAATCGGAGACAAACTCTTGCAGTGTCCTGTCAAAGCTGTAGTCAGCCGTGCCACAGTCAACAGCATCATCCCCAGTGGGAGGTGTGGTAGCTGCCAAGCTCTCCTCGATCGGGATAGGGTGATCAATCGAGGATGCCGCCTGTGGGGCTAAGTCTGCACTAGGCAACCCTGGATCAGTAGATAGCGTTTCTAACTTTTCCCCAGATGAGGCTGGTGTCTCTATTAGCCCTATTGAAACCTGTGCTGACGAGTCTGGGCTTGATAACCCTGGGGTAGTAGGGACTTCCAAACCGGATGGGGTTGCATAGCATGGTTCTAGACCAGATTCTGCTGGCTGATCGGGCAACTGGGCTGGATAGCTGGCATGAGGTAGCGCAGGTGGCTCTGAAGGAGTAAAGACTAGGGCTAGCTGTAGCTGCACAGTGCCTGATTGCCAATTGTGGCCTGGTTCCAAAACTTCAATGGCTAGACGATCGCGAAATAGCCAGATTTCTGGAGTTTTAGCGTGCAGGCACTCGTTGATTTCTGCCAACCAGGCACGGACATATTTTGGCTCTTGGTCAGAACCCCTAATCTCCACCAAGACATCATCCCCTAAGCCTGTACAGGGTGGTTGATAGGTTGCTAAGTCAAGCTGCCAATGACGATCCACCACATTGACATCGAGCACAGCAGCTAGCCGTAAGATACCCAAGTGCCAGTCTTCTCCGTTCGGCATGAGCAACCTCGCCTCGGCACCGCCTAACAGATGCATGATTTGATAATGGCTGCGAGCAACATACCAAAGCAAGTGAGGAGCTAAACCCTCGATCGCCACATAGCCCTGTAAAACCGGATTATTAGCACCAGCTAGG
>JANWZG010000144.1 GCA_025054735.1 Cyanobacteriota bacterium
GATTTTGGGGACAGTGCGCCAAGGCCGAAAAAGTGAAGCGATCGCCCGCTTCATAGTTGAGCAAACTGCCCAAGTCAAGACTGTCGAGACCGAGTTGATTGATATTCGCACACTACCAATTCCAGTTGATGATGCAGGCTTGAGTGCTCAAATCCCTAGTTTTGCTGAAACAGTGCGTCGAGCAGATGGATTTATTATTGTTGTCCCAGAGTATAACCATACCTATCCCGGCATTCTGAAACACGTATTAGATACCAACTACAAAGAGTATGTCCACAAGGCAGTTGGGCTTTGCGGCGTATCATCGGGATCATTTGGAGGAGTGCGAGCCATTGAATCGTTGCTTCCTGCCTTGAAAGCATTTGGTTTGTTGCCGACTGTCGCAGATCTCAATGTCAGTAACGTTGAGGATGTTTTAGACGAATCTGGGCAGTTGCTTGAACCAGAGCGATCGGCATTTCTACGGCGCTATGAACGCTTTATCAAAGAGTTGGTCTGGCTGACTGCTACATTGAAGCATGGCCGCGAAACGATTCCCCTAGGGTGATGATTGATGACCATTCAGTTTGGTCGGGATATCTGCGGAGACTTAGAAGCAGCAGAGTCGCGTGAATGGCTGGTAACTAATGGTATTGGCGGCTATGCCTGTGGCACGATCGCGGGCCATTTGACTCGCCACTATCATGGCTTGCTCATAGCAGCCCTGAACCCACCCCTAGGACGCACATTGCTCTTAGCCAAACTAGAAGAAACCGCTACCTATCACCAACACCCCTACCTATTGTCAACTAACCGCTGGTCGGATGGATCCATTCACCCCCAAGGCTTTCGCTGGATTGAGCGCTTTTCCCTAGAGGGAACCGTACCTACATGGCAGTTTGCACTTGCCGATGCCCTAGTCATTAAACGAGTTTGGATGCAACGGGGCGAAAACACTACCTACATCACCTATACCTTGCATCGGGGCAGTGCTGCCCTTGACCTGACCATTAAAGCCTTAGTGAACTATCGTGATCATCACGGTGGCAGTACCTACGGTGACTGGCAGGTGGATACCTTAGCTCAGGGTATCTGCGTCAAAGCATTTGCTGAAGCAACGCCATTTTACCTGTTTACCAGTCAAGGCACGGTGACATCAGCCCAAACCTGGTATCACAATGTGGACTTAGCCGGGGAGCGATCGCGGGGCACGGGCGATCATGAGAGCCATCTCCATGCGGCTACAATTACCCTCACCCTGATGCTAGGAGACACGCTAACAATAGTTGCCAGTACCAATTCCTCCCCCCGGTTGAATGGACAAGCTGCCCTAGCCGATCAACACCAGTACGACCAGGGGTTGCTGGAGCGTTGGACATCAGCAGCCCCACACCATGCTCAAAGTCCTGGTTGGATCCAGCAACTCGTGCTTGCTGCCGATCAATTCGTTGTCGATCGTCCAATTGCTAGCGAACCTCAAGGCAAAACCGTTATCGCTGGTTACCCTTGGTTTGGCGACTGGGGACGAGACACCATGATTAGCCTGCCAGGATTAACCATCACCACTGGCCGACCAGAGCTAGCACGTCCAATCCTCCGTACCTTTGGGCGCTATCTAGACCAAGGCATGTTGCCCAATCTATTTCCTGAATCGGGGCAAGTGCCAAGCTACAACACCGTTGACGCTACCCTTTGGTACTTTGAAGCCATCCGTGCTTACTACCAAGCTACCCACGATCAGTCCTTGCTGGTTGAGCTATTTCCAGCTCTGGCTGAGTCAATTGATTGGCATCGACGCGGTACCCGCTATCGCATTCAAGTGGATCCTGCTGATGGGCTGCTGTATGCAGGTGAACCAGGTGTACAGTTAACGTGGATGGATGCCAAGGTTGGTACTTGGGTAGTAACTCCTCGCATTGGTAAACCGATCGAAATCAGTGCCCTCTGGTATAACGCCCTCATCAGCATGGTGCAGTTTGCGCAGGTAATAGGTCGGCCTTACCAAGACTATCAGCGCTGGGCAGAACAATGTGTTCGAGGATTTCAGCGGTTCTGGAACCCTGACCAAGGGTGCTGCTTTGACGTGTTAGACACACCTGGTGGTAACGACGATGCCATTCGTCCTAATCAAATTTTTGCAGTGTCACTGCCAACGGATCCCAACCTTAGCCCTACACCACTGTTAATGCCCAGTTGTCAAAAAGCTGTCGTAGATACCGTAGCTCGTGAACTGCTCACATCCTACGGGCTGCGGTCTCTAGCTCCCTACGATCCTCACTACATCGGCTTCTACAGGGGAGATCAGTTCCAGCGGGATAGTGCCTACCACCAGGGAACTGTTTGGGGCTGGCTATTAGGAGCGTTTGTGCAAGCACATCTACGGGTCTATCAGCAACCAGACTCTGCTCGTGAACTCTTGGAACCGATCGCCGATCATTTGCGAGCTGCGGGGTTAGGCAGCATCAGCGAAATCTTTGAAGGCGAGCCGCCCCACCAAGCACGAGGATGTATTGCCCAAGCTTGGAGCGTAGCTGAAACTCTTAGGGCCTGGGACTGGGTTACGCGATCATCATGATGCCTTTAGAAAACTCTATGCTGCTTATTCTCAACAGTGCGAAAAATCTATACATGAATCTTCACAAAGTTTCGTAGAATGATCCCAAGCACAGAGTAGGTATTTATTCTTATGGCCATGACAACAGATGTATTTCCTTGGCTTACAACGTTGATTATCTTGCCCTTGGTGGCTGCTGTCACCCTTCCCCTCATTCCTGACAAAACTGGCAAAGTAGTTCGCTGGTATGCCCTAGGTGTGGGGATTGTTGAATTGTTACTGATGACCTATGCGTTTGGATCTCATTACGATTCCCGTAACGCATCGTTTCAGCTAGTGGAAACCTTCGCCTGGATGCCTCAACTGGGGCTGAATTGGACAGTTTCCGTGGATGGAATTTCTGCTCCCCTAGTGTTGTTGGCTGGGTTAGTTACTACCCTGTCTATGTTTGCAGCTTGGAAGGTTGATCGTCGCCCCCGGCTATTCTACGCCTTGATGCTAGTGCTATACGCAGCTCAGATTGGGGTGTTTGTAGCTCAGGATTTACTCCTGTTCTTTGTCATGTGGGAGATTGAACTCGTGCCGGTCTACCTACTCGTGTGCATTTGGGGTGGTCAAAATCGTCGTTATGCAGCAACTAAGTTCCTGCTGTACACCGCCGTTGCCTCTGTCTTCATCCTAGTGGCTGCGTTGGCCATGGCGTTTTACGGTGACGTGATTACCTTTGACATCGCTGAAGTGCACCTAAAGCAGTTTCCCCTGGTGCTAGAGCTTTGTCTCTATGGTGGATTGCTCGTTGCCTTTGGTGTGAAGTTAGCCATTTTCCCTCTACATACTTGGTTGCCCGATGCCCACGGAGAGGCCTCTTCCCCGGTATCAATGGTCTTGGCTGGAGTGCTGCTGAAGATGGGTGGCTATGGTCTAATTCGGCTAAACATGGAACTATTGCCCCATGCCCATGTATACTTTGCTCCTATCCTGGCTATGCTGGGAGTGGTCAATATCATCTATGGAGCACTAAATTCCTTTGCCCAGACCAACATGAAGCGGCGCTTGGCCTATTCTTCCATCTCTCACATGGGGTTTGTGTTGCTGGGAATTGCTTCCTTCAGCGACCTAGGTGTAAGCGGGGCTATGTTGCAGATGCTGTCTCACGGCCTGATTGCTTCCGTGCTGTTCTTTTTGGCGGGGGTAACCTACGATCGCACCCACACCATGTTGATGGATAGGATGACTGGCATCGGTCAAGCATTGCCACGGGTGTTTGCCCTGTTTACCATTGCCGCTATGGCCTCACTAGCCTTGCCCGGAATGAGTGGCTTCGTGAGTGAATTATCAGTATTCGTTGGCCTCAGCACAAGCGCTATCTATAGTTCTAGCTTCCGCACCGTCACCGTGTTTCTGTCAGCCGTGGGGTTAATTCTGACTCCTATCTATCTGCTCTCCATGTTGCGCCAAGTATTCTACGGCTCCAGTGCCGAGATGATGTGTGATGTAGTACCCTCCTGTGACCTTAACGATGTGCAGCTTAAGAGTCAAGGTAATGAGGAGGCAGCCTGCTTTGGCACAAGTTGCGCACTACCGATCGAGTCCACCTTTGAGGATGCTAGTCCCCGTGAAGTCTTCATTGCAGCTTGCTTCCTCATCTTGATCATTGGCATTGGTTTTTATCCCAAACTGGCAACCAATCTGTATGATGCAAAAACAGTGGCCGTAAACGCCCAAGTGCGAGGTGCCTACGAGCGTTTGGCCGCGACAAACCCCCAGATCTATGCCACTGGCTTTGGTAGTGGGGCACTTGCTGACTTGAAGACGTCAGCATTGCTAGGTACGGTGAAGTAGTCGATCAGTGGCAGATTCTCAGCAAGAGAACAAGGAAATCTGGAGCTTGGTGAGGGATTGACAAGTTGTCAACCCTCCTTTTTTGCTTAAGTCCTTTTTGCTTAAGAGAGTGTGCAGGACATTCCTACGAGGAGGCAACGTCCCCTCAGCTCCAGGTGTAACCCGATATTCAAGAATTGGTACACCTCATGTCATGCTTCATTGTCAGGGGCGTAGTCTTCGATAATGCTACAGATGCCTTGGGCAAGGGCTGGATCAAACTCTAGGGACATTTCCCCTGTTTCTGAATTTTTCATGATTACATTTTCCAAGCTTTGGGCTTTGAAGCGAAACGTTTCAGCTTCTGTGTGGACATCAATTTTGTAGTTGTCGCTGTCTACTTGTAGGGATGTAATATTCTCTGGTGTGATGTTGTAGGTGGCTTGCAAGAGGTAGCGCGGGCGGCTAGAGAAGCTGAGAATGTCCGCGAGCGTGGCAGGGTCATCGTAGGTGAGGTTGCGCATAGGATGATGTTAGTTGCAGTTGTATCTAGATTTATACTCGACATTTATACTCGACCAGATTTATACTCGATTAGTCGGCGTTGTTTGCCATGTATCTGGATAATGTGAAAGCATTGTTGTCCTTGGACTTCAGCAAATTTGCCAACTAAATTTGCCAGCTATGTGTCGCAGGATAGGGAATAGAGTTAGAGCGATTAGGCATTGTAGCCTTGTAAGCATGTACCAGTGGATTCGCAGCACCGTCATATCGTAGCCTAATAGCCACACGAGGCTGAGTCCAAGGGCGAGGGGAAGGGCGACAAATGCTAGCAGGATCACTAGTTGCGGTGGTTATTGGTGTAACGAATTCGTGACCCTGCCCATTGCAGCTTTTCTTGCAGGGTTTGGTAATAGGAATAATCTTCTCGCAGAATAATAAAATGTGCTTGACAGTCGGCTAACTTGACATCGACTCGATGGCCGGGCCAAATTGAGGTTGCTAACACGCCATCCATCCAAAGTTTAGTGCTGAGGTCTAGATCCATTAACGGCCAGACACTGATTACACATCCCGCGGGCAAGACGATCGGACGGCTGGATAAACTAAGGGGACAAATTGGCGTGACAACGATCGCCTCCATGCCGGGATGCAAAATTGGCCCATTAGCTGCAACTGTATAGCAGGTGGATCCGGTTGGGGTTGCGATTAGTAGTCCGTCGCCTTGATACTGGTCTACAACTTGGCCGTCAATTTCCATCTCTAGAATGGACGTAATCATGCGATCGGCTGAAGCTGGCTTGACGCACATTTCATTCAATGCCAGGAAACGATCACTCACAGGTTGTCGATTTTCTCGTCCACCCTCAAATACGGCAGCTTGGAGCATCATCCGACGCTGAACAGCATAGCGATCGCCCTGCAAACGATCCCAGAGATCTTCAGAGCTATTAAAGCTATCAGGAGACTCGGTTAAAAATCCCAGATGCCCACCAACATTAATGGCCAAGATTGGAATATTGTTGGCTGCTAAGTTGCGAGCGGCAGATAAGGCACTGCCATCACCCCCTAGAACAATGGCTAGGTCAATCGCCAATGAAGCCGATGCCAAAAACACCGGGTAGGGATTATCCCTCGGCCCCGTCGGCCCCATGAGCACCCGGCAACCTCTGGCTTCTAACTGCTGAGCATAGCGCTCTGCCCAGCGTTGTGACAGCGAGCAACCTGCTTTGTGGGCAATAATGACTTGCTTTAGTTCCACGCACTACCTGGAAAACAGCTACTTAGCATTATCCTACGTTCCGGGCGTTAGAATCGTGCTCAGGACTTCGTACCCTGTACCTCTGCATAGGCTGCGTAAACTCCCTGCACATTGTACCAGTTGAGGAAGATGCGGGCAATTTCCAGCGCCAACTGAGGGTTACCTCGATCAATGAGCCACTGGAGCAGAGGAGCCATGGTTCGCTCATTGAGAGCGCCACCCAGCGACAACAATCCCCAAAGTACTCGATGGATCCAAGTCATTTGAATCATCAATCGTACTTCCCAGGTAGGATGCTTTTGGTAAAACACCACACCCATCCTGCCTCGCTGAATTTCCTTGTCAATAAGACTAGGAATTTGGGTTAGCGTAAAGGGTGGATGCCAGTGATAGCCAACAGCATTGGGACATTTTACGAGTTTTAGACCCAGTTGTTTAAGGCGCACTCCCAATTCCAAATCTTCCCAACCATACTGACTAAAACTCACATCGAATAACCCTGCTTTTTCTAGCCAGTGACGGGCGATCGCAACATTCCCCGTGGCAAAATAGGCGGCAGAAAAGTCGGTTAGTTTGTATGGTTCGCTTGTGGGATCGTCAAAATTGCAGGTATTAATAACCCGTCCATAGGTAAATGCTCGCTCGCCTCCCTGCTGCAACCCCTGGGCATGGGCATGTAAAAAGCCTGGAACTACTACTAGGTCGCTATCAATAAAAACGATCGTATCGCCCTTGGCTTGCTCAACCCCCAAGTTACGGGCTGCTGCTGGTCCCTGATGATTTTGGCAAATAAGGCGGACATGGGGTAGTTCTGCTTGGTGCTGGTGCAACCAGTCTAAGGTATCGTCCGTAGAGCCATCATCCACCACTACTACCTCATAGCCTGCGATCGACCCATCGCTGGGTAGCACCTGTTGCTCCATGGCCATCAAGCACTTAGCTAAGATGGGCTTGCGATTATAGGTTGGAATCACCACACTAAAAAACACTGCCAAACCTCACTGCATACAACCCAAACAGGTATTACCCTATTAGCTTAACGTGAGTTCATGCTAAGAACCCAATCTGGAATAGGCAGAGTCGGTTAGGAGAGTGGCTATAGTGCCATCACCCAATTCAGTCCAGGCTAAGTGGCAACAATTAGACACTGTTGACCTTACCAAGATCTAGCCCAGAGCATCCGCTCCAGCCACCACTTCTAGAATTTCTTGGGTAATTGCAGCTTGCCGTGCTTTGTTGTAAGAAATCGTCAAGGTTGAAATCAACTGCTTAGCATTATCACTGGCATTGTTCATCGCCGTCATGCGGGCAGCTAATTCACTCGCTGCTGACTCTTGAAGTGCTCGTAGCAACTGATTATTCAAATACAGTGGCAGCAAGGCATTGAGGATTTGCACTGGATCCTGCTCGAAGATCATGTCACTAGGAATCTCGCGAGTAGGTGCTGATACCTTTTCCCGCTGAACTGAGAGGTTACCACCCTGCGTGGTTAGCCGGAAAATCTCATCTTCAGGATCTTCTAGACCTTGGGGATCAAGGGGTAGCAAGGTTTGTATAACCGGGCGCGAGCTAATTAGGGAAATGAAGCGAGTGTAAATCATTTCAACGCGGTCAACATCTTCAGCTAGAAACAAGGCTAGAAGTTTGTCGCTGATATTAGAGGCTTCCGCAGCAGTAGGAATTTGCTCTAACCCTGAATAGGTAGCGGCAATAGGCTGCTCTCGACGCTGGAAATACTGAATTGCTTTGCGACCTATTAACACAAACTGATAGCCCACACCCTGAGCAGCTAACTCTTTTGCTCGCATTTCTGCTCGCCGAATCACATTAGAGTTATAGGCTCCACACAGTCCACGATCGCCAGACACCACTAAAATTCCAACGGTCTTAGCATCTCGTGCCTTTAGCAATGGCAGATCAACATCTTCAAACCTAAGGCGAGACTGCAAGTTGTTTAGAACCTGTGCTAGACGATCAGCAAATGGGCGAGTAGCAATTACTTGTTCTTGGGCACGGCGTACCTTTGCTGCTGCTACTAGCCGCATCGCTTGAGTAATTTTTTGGGTGTTTTTAACCGACTTGATGCGATCGCGAATGCTCTTGAGGTTGGCCATAAATCTTCCGAATATGGAGTGTTAGAGATGAAATATCGGCACTTAGACATTAGGTGCCAGACCTTACGCTGACACCTAACACCCAAACAACAGGCTATGCTGCTGCTAGAAAAGTTTGCTTATAGTCTGCGATTCCCTCCTTCAGCAGATTTTCAGCTTCTTCAGTCAGAACTTTTTGCGTCTGGATAATCTCAACATACTGAGCCTTGCTAGTCTTGAGGTAATCCCGCAACCCCTGAGTGAAACTAGTTACCTTATCTAGAGGAATATCGTCTAAGTAACCGTTGATGCCAGAGTAAATTACTGCAACCTGTTCAGCCAACGACAGAGGGGAATACTGCGGCTGTTTCAGGATTTCCCGTAAGCGCTGGCCCCGCGCCAATTGATTCTGCGTAGCCTTGTCTAAGTCAGAAGCGAATTGGGCAAAGGCTTGCAGGTCATCAAACTGAGCTAGCTCTAGCTTAATCTTACCAGCCACTTTCTTCATAGCTTTGGTCTGAGCAGCCGAGCCTACCCGCGATACAGAAATACCAGGGTTGATGGCAGGACGAACACCAGCGTTAAACAGGTCAGTTGATAAGAAAATTTGACCATCAGTGATGGAAATCACATTAGTGGGAATGTAGGCAGAAACGTCACCTGCTTGGGTTTCGATGATAGGTAAAGCTGTCATACTACCTTCACCCAAGGCT
>JANWZG010000145.1 GCA_025054735.1 Cyanobacteriota bacterium
ACTTCAGGAAGTAGGGTTAGAGCATGTTTCTTTTCAAACGTCGCCCTATGCTCTCAGTGGTGGACAACAACGCCGCTTAGCGTTAGCTGTACAGCTCATTCGTCAACCCTATCTGCTGCTACTGGATGAACCAACAGCAGGACTAGATTGGTCGATGCGACGACAAATTGTGAACCTGTTGGCACGGCTAAAGCAGGAGTGGAGCTTGCTGGTAGTGACCCATGATGCCTCGGACTTGAAGGAGATTGCCGATCGGGTTTGGTACATGCACCAAGGCCAGTTGACTGATACGCCATGAACACGCCACAACTTCCCCATAGGCTTGACCTCTGGCAACACACTGTTGGCTGGCAACCCACCGTAACTCAGCTTCAGCAGTTTCAGCGCCTCTATGAGCTGATCCTCACGGCTAACCAACACCTGAATTTGACTCGGATTACCGAACCTAACGATTTTTGGGAAAAGCATCTCTGGGATTCAATCCGGGGTGTTGTCAGCACTAAGGCTGCTGCACTCTGTGCCTCACATCCCAAATCCCCAAGGGTCATTGATATTGGTACGGGGGCTGGCTTTCCGGGGTTACCGATCGCGATCGCGTACCCAACCTGGCACATAACCTTGGTGGACTCAACCCGCAAGAAAATTGCCTTCGTGGAGCGGGCGATCGCTGAGCTAGGATTGACCAACGCCTATGCCATTGCTGAGCGAGTAGAACGCTTAGCAGCCCAACCTCGGTATCAGGCAACCTATGACCTAGCTCTAGTCCGGGCAGTTGCCACGGTCGATCGCTGCGTCCACTATGCCCTGCCCATGCTACATCCGAGTGGCATGGCAGTGCTCTATCGGGGACGATGGCACCCTAGCGATACCACTGCTTTACAAGCACTAGCCCATGAGCTTGGCGCTTACCTTGCTCCGCCTGACCAGTTCACCACCCCTCTTACCCAGAGTCAACGCTGTTGCCTATACCTCCACAAGCAACCTGTGGTCGATCCCTAGTCGATGCATAAGGGGGCTAGCCAAGATCTAGAGTAGCTGCTGAATTTGCTACAGACCTCTGTACAATCGAGTTGATATATCGCTATCGAGGAATGAAGAATGCCAGTCGCTGTTGGGATGGTTGAAGTTTTGGGTCATCCACCTGCTCTTGCGGTTGCCGATACTATGGTGAAAGCAGCACGAGTCACTTTAGTTGGCTATGAACTGGTTAGTGGGGCACGGCTGACAATTATTGTCCGTGGAGACGTTTCGGAAGTCCAGATTGCTGTGGCGGCTGGGGAGGAAGCTGCTAAGAAGGTAGCGCCTCACCTTCCCAAAGAGAAGACGTTATTTTTGTCTTCCACAGTGATTCCACGTCCCCATGAAAATGTGGAAGCGGTGCTGCCAATTCACTATCGACCTGCGATCGAACAGTTTCGGTGCTAGCAAATCGGTTGATCTTTATAGTACTAAAGTATTACTATTAATAGTACTAAAGCATTAGTATGAAGATTGGTTTTGTCCCCAAGGCAAGACTACCCTAGTGCTAGTTCAAGTCACAACGACATGATGGGGTTATTGGTTTTCCCTGGCATTGTCATTGGCTCTGGCTGCTGGTCTTGTGGGCTACTAGCCCTTTGTGATGTTGTGCAGTGGGTACGATCGTCGCTGATCGCCGTGGATTAGCTATGGAACCTGGGTCAAATCAAGAGCATGGTAGCCATCAGTCCCATCCCCTATATTGGGTGATTGGTGGCATTGCCTTGGTGAGTTTGGTGTTCATGGTAGATAACTCAGTGCTAGATGGGCTACGGTCATTGTTGCGTCTTGACCAACCTGCTCTAGAACAGTGCCAAGATATTCTGCGATCGCAGGCGACCGTCTCCCGTGCCCAACTATCACAGTTACTTGCTGTGCCGCCGCAAACACGGCGAGAACATTTGACCGCGATACTGCAAACTCCCTATTGTCGCCTGTCACCGGTCACTACAGCAGAGGGCCTCACTCTAGAACGATACGCCTACCCCTTAGAGTTTGATCTCAGCGTGTGGCTGATAGTGCGTTATCACCAAGATGCCTATGTTGACTACGACTTTAGCTTTCGCTGATGGGGTTGATGTTAAGAAGGTTGATGAAAACAGCATTGCAGGGGTACAACTCCCCTTAGGCTCTACAGCCCCACGGTTAGCAGGTATGATTATCTCTGTGCATTCTAGAGTCTAGTGCATTGTCACAACTAGACTGTCGCAGTTAAATATCGGAGTTTGTAGTTGGTGCTTTAGGGCTGAAGTGCCTATTCCAGACCAAGATGTGATCTCAACATTAGGCTGTGACGTTTCACTAGCTTAGGGCAACAGGTTAGGTATCAACGTGATGACACATCCCCCATCGATCAGTGGTGAAATAGAGTTAGAAACTGTGCTTAGCGTTGATGGTGTCACTAAGCAGTTTGGTGGCCTGACAGCAGTGAACCAGGTTAGCTTCGCAGTGCAACGGGGTGAGATTTTCGGGCTAATTGGCCCTAACGGTGCGGGCAAAACTACGCTGTTCAACTTGATTACGGGGTTGATATCGCCAACACAGGGCAGTATTCGTTATCGGGGACTAGAGATCGCTGGGTTGCGCCCACATCAAATTGCTCAACGAGGCATTGCTCGCACGTTTCAAAACATTCGCCTGTTTGGCAATTGCTCTGTGTTAGCAAACTTGACGATCGCTCAGCATCTCCATACCCACAGCACCCTGCTTCAGAGCTTACTAGGGTTGCCAATTGCTCGCCGAGAAGCTCACCAAGTTCACCAGCAAGCCATGGCTCTATTGTCGCTGGTGGGGCTATCCCATCCCTATGTGCAGGCCAGTAGCTTACCCTATGGCGATCAACGGCGACTAGAAATTGCCCGTGCTTTGGCGCTTAAACCCCAACTGTTGCTGCTAGATGAGCCTGCAGCAGGCATGAACCCGACCGAGAAACGTCAACTGAGTGAGTTTATTTTGCAAATTCGCGCCCAGTTTAATTTGACGATCGTCTTGATTGAGCACCATGTCCCTCTGGTGATGGGGCTTTGCGATCGCATTGCTGTCTTAGATTTTGGACAACTCATCGCCCTCGGAGAACCAGCAGCCGTCAAAACTGATCCCGCCGTCATTGAAGCCTATTTGGGAACTGACCTAATCTAGTGTCCATAACCCATCGTCTATGATTAGCGCTGATCTATAGCTAATAACCAATGACCCTTAACCGATGACCAAGTAGTAGAGTGATAGAGGTTATCACATCGGCACAGGTTAAGGTGGTTATGTTGTCGCAGGTTTATCACGTGATTCGTTCTCGAACTGATGGCAAGTATCTGGTTGCTCGTCCCCAAGCAGATGACGATCGTCCAGAATTGTCCTACCTGCTTTTGTTCCGTGCAGACTATGAGGCGCTTAGCTACCTAAATACCCACGGTGCGGATATGCGTAGCCACTTTGCTGTGGAATCGGTGGTTGGAAACCAAGTAGCAGCGATCGTGCATCGATGGGGATTTCATGGCATTGGCCTAGTGCTAGACCCCCTCATCCCTAGCGTCGAGTTTATGTCAATCTAGCCCGTCTAGTATTCCTCTCTTGCGGATTGAGCTTTAGCCTTGGCTTTGGCAGCACTCTTGCGGAGAGCATCTAATCGAGCTTCATACTTTGCCCGCTGCCGTTTCTTGGGGGTTTGTTCAATCAGGGTTTTCAGCGCACTACCCAAACTCTTGTAGGCATTAGGCAGTGTATAGCCAAAGCGCGTTGCTAAGATGATCGCCTTTTCATCTGCCTCGATCGCCTCTTTCAGCCTCTTTGCCCCGTTGTTTTTGACATACAGGCGATAACCCGCAAAACCAGACAGGCCCAATGCCAGCAATAACAGCAAGCCATCCTGAACCCATAGTTCGCCTACGGCACCACCAAGGCCGATGGCCAGCGCTGCCATTTCCCAACCATCCCTAGGAATCGTATCGTTCTGCACACGGGCAACCTCATGCCAAAACAGCAGGTTGCGCTGATCGGTAGCTAATTGCTCCCACCGAGCCATATCAATCTGGATTTCAACTTCGTCCTTGCCAATTTCCTCTGAGGTAATTAGCGGCGGGTTGACAGCCGTGGATGTTTCCACCATGACCCAACTTTGCAACTCTGGGGGCAATAAGGACTTCAGGCGACGGAGTTCTCCCATTTCGGCTTTAGCAGAGGTTACAAACGATGACATGGCTTTGGCTCAAATCGACAGCATTAATTCAACACAGCACATTAACAGCACATTATTAGTGCTACTCTCGCAGTATAGCGATTCCAGTGGCTGTTCAGTCAACTGATCGACCACAATTTGGTACAAATGCTGGTTAGTTATGTCAGAGCTGTAGATTCGGTTGGGGAGGGCATGTTTGCATAGGCTGCATCAATATCAGAGCATTAGCGACTGATGGTTAAGGGTGAACCACCAAGTTGATACAATGCCGAGAGTGGATGTAGCTATATCGATGACCTCTAAACCCAAAATTATTGTTCTAGATGATGACCCTACAGGATCCCAGACGGTGCATAGCTGTTTGCTGCTGACCCAGTGGGATGTTGACACCCTGCGATTAGCACTACGAGATGATGCTCCGATCTTTTTTGTGCTGACCAATACACGTGCCATGGCACCTGATGATGCTGCCTGCATTACCCGTGAGGTCTGTCAGAATTTAAAGCCTGCTCTCGCTGCGGAAGGGATCCAAGATTTTTTAGTGGTTAGTCGATCGGACTCTACCCTGCGGGGACATTATCCTGTGGAGACGGATGCGATCGCTGAAGAACTAGGAGGCTTTGATGCTCACTTTATGGTGCCTGCTTTCTTCGAGGGTGGACGCTTTACCCGTGACAGTGTGCACTATCTGGTGGTCAATGGCGTGCCAACACCCGTTCACGAGACTGAATTTGCAAAAGATTCTGTTTTTGGCTATCACCACAGCTACCTGCCTGACTACGTAGCTGAGAAAACCCAAGGCCGCATTCCCGCTGACCAAGTGGAGCGATTTTTGCTGGCGGATATCCGAGCTGGAGGGGACACTACCCACGTCACACCATTGTTCAATCGCCTGCTGGCCCTCACGGGTAATCGCTGTTGTGTGGTGGATGCTGAACACCAGGCAGACTTGAACCGCTTCGCTGCCGATGTGCTAGCTGCTGTTAGCCAAGGTAAGCGCTTTTTGTTCCGCAGTGCTGCCAGTTTGTTGACCGCTCTGGCAGCTTTGCCTCCACAACCAGTAGCGGCTGAAGCCATGGCGCAATATGTGCGATCGGGCAAACCTGGTGCTGTGATTGTGGGATCCCATGTGCAGAAAACAACTGAGCAACTAACCGTACTCTTAGAAGAACCGGGAATTGTTGGGGTGGAAGTTGAGGTGGCACAATTGGTGGCAGGTGATGATGGTGGGCGATCGTCCCTGCTAAACCATGTTCTCCAACATGTCCACACTATCCATGCTGCGGGCAACACGCCAGTAGTTTACACAAGTCGTCAAGAGCTGACCTTTCCTGACAGTTCCACTCGCTTAGCATTTGGTCAGCGAGTTTCTGCCCTGCTGATGGATGTTGTCCGGGGACTTCCGGCTGATATAGGCTTCCTGATTAGCAAAGGCGGCATTACCTCTAACGATGTTCTCAGTAAGGGGCTAGCACTCCCCACCGCTCGTCTACTAGGACAAATTCTCGCTGGTTGTTCAGTGGTCATGACACCACCTGATCATCCCCGCTTTCCGAACCTGCCTGTGGTGCTCTTCCCTGGCAATGTCGGCGATCGCCAAGCTCTTGCTACCATCTATCGCCGTCTACGACCCTAACCAAGTTCCCCAGCTTAGGCAAACAGGCGAGCAACTGGACACACAAACTCTGGCAATAGGGGTGAGGTCAGGTCGTCACCAACCAACAGAGTTATAGTCACCTTCAAGGTGCCCCCTTGCCGCTGATAGACCTCGACCTGCTTTAGCCGCCAGTCCAGGATCCAATATGTCTGCACTCCTCGTTCTGCATAGAGTTTCAACTTGGCTTGCCGATCGCGACGCTCATCGTCTGCCCCAGGTGACAGCACCTCTACCACTAACTCTAGGGAAACAGTTAAATGTCCTGAATCATCCAAGCCAGTTGCCAACCGCTCCTTGCTAATCCACACCACATCAGGAATGACGTTATCAGCTTCGCTGAAAACTATCCCAGGAGTCTGCACTGTTTCACCTAAGCCAGTTATTAACGACCAATTTCTAAGTTCTGAGGCGGTATTGGTAGTTGCTTTTTGGTGTCCCCAATGCGGTGCTCTGTCACCAATAACACTCCATCAATAATTTCATAGCGGTTGCTGCTGTCAGGCAACAGCTCTAGGTCTGAAGTTGTCCAGCGAATACTATTGTTAATAACGGGCTGGCTCATAGAACTGCTCTTACCATATTTCCAGGGTAAAGGTGCACTAAAAAATGCGTCACTTGTCTATCTATCACCCCACATGGTAGGGCAAGTCGGGCATATTCAAACGCTGCTGTGTCAAAAGATCAGGTGTAACCGATGGTTCCTCATTCACCTCATTCATTCCTCATTCACCTCATTCAAGGGTGAGGGTCATCGCCAATACGCCCTCATCCCCCAGCCCCTTCTCCCAAGCTGGGAGAAGGGGAGTGAATCAAAGTCCCTCTTCCTGCTTGGGAGAGGGATTTAGCGATTTTACTTCCTTCGATGCTTCCTTGCTTGTTAGAAAATAGGAGTTTCAAGCGTTTTGTCAGGCAACCAGTGCTATCCTCCACCTAGGGGAGAAAGATTACGTTACGATCGCCTACAACGTTACATGGATTTGTATGACAGGCACTTAGTCATCATCTACGTGCCTCACTACTGTTCAGTATCCCCAAGCTATTATCGATCGGGCTGAGCGCTCTATTTGCTGTGCTCCCTTCCAAATGCCGCTGTTCATTCAGCTCTGCCATACTGCCGTTGCTCTGCAAGAGATTACAGGCGCGGCTAGAGGAGCTAAAGGCTTACTGACGGGTATTACCAGAACTAGTGGCTAAGAACCACTGGCTATGGCTCATCCAGATAGGTATCTTGCGTCGTGAAGTCGATAGGCAAGGACTGACTGATAGTTTTCGTCTGACACCCCTAGGCAAGCGACGGGTAAATGTATGGCAAGCATAGGGATTTCGGGCCATCCCAGCAGCAACTACGGGCGATCGCCTGCTGAACATAGCAGCTTATTGGCTCCAGTTCTGGCTATGAGTTAGTCCCATATCCCGTCAATTTACAGGCGGCTGATGTGGATAGGACTGATCTGATCGTAGGGCTTTCCTTGCTGCAATACCCTTAGAAAGAGTACTGATTGGTCAAGCAGGTTATTGACATCAATGCCACTGTAATCAGGACAGTAGCGTTGCAGTCGGTTATTACCCTCACCTAGCAATATCATGGCTCCTCGCTGGTTTTGGTTATGCAGATGATACAATGCCACTGCAATCTGCAAAATACCTTGGTAAAAGGTGCGTTCAGGCTCCGCTGCCTCCATCCACAGTGCCTCTAGGGTGTCGTGGCAGGCGTAATAGTCCCCTCGGTTAAACTCATCAATGCCTTGCCAAAATACTGATGGCGGTTCACTAGTCATGGGCTGCTTATCCGCTTAAGGCATCTGAGAGGAAATCTGCTGTAGCTTCTACGAAGGCGATCGCATTCTCGTACATCATCCGAGTCGGCCCCAACAGCCCCACACTGCCTACGGGCAAGTTACCCCGCTGATAGGTAGTAGACACCAGAGCACAGGTGCGCATTGGTTCTAGGGGATTTTCTGCCCCAATGCGGATGGTGACCCGACGATCGGAAGACTGCTGCTTGGGCGCAATTGCCTGTTGCCAGTCAAAAATCAGTTGCCCGACCTGTTCCTGCTCTTCTTCCAGCAAGTGTAACAGAGCTTGCACTTGATGCAATTCAGAAAATTCTGGCTGGCGCAACACTTCTGATACACCACTGACCAAGATTTGTATGGATTCTGAGGGCTGGCAAGATTGCAACACCTCTGCCATAAGCTGCCGTAAAAAGTCAGCATAGTGAGAGAACTGCTGATCGATTGCCTGCCAGTCTAGGGTGGCCAAATCAGCTAATGAGCATCCGCGCAATCGACTATTGAGGAAGTTTGATAACACCTGTAACTCATGCTCAATCAACTCTGGATTGCTAGCTTGCTCTTCTGACTCTAACAGTTCCGGCAACGTCATGAGTACCGATCGCGTCTCATAGGTATCTGTCACTATCACCAGCATCAGTCGATTACTGTCCAACAACAGCAACTGCAAGTGGTGAAGCCGTGCCGAGCTAGTTTGAGGGGTGGTAATAAGGGCAATATAGCCACTCAGGGTAGATAGTAACTGGGCCGATCGCCGCAGTAGCACCTCTAGGCTCCAACGCTCTGCCCTTAACTGCGAACCGATCGCCTGCTCAGCTTGTCGTGATAGTTGCTGAGAAGGCGTAATCAGATGATCGACATAAATCCGGTAGCCTGAGTCTGAGGGAATTCGACCTGCTGAAGTGTGGGGTTGGTAAAGCAACCCTATCTTCTCGAGCGCACCCATGGCATTCCGAATCGTAGCAGGGCTGACACTAAGGTTATACTCCTCAACCAAAGCCTTGGAGCCAACTGGTTCTGCCGTCGTAATATAGTGACGCACAGTTGCCCAAAGAATATGCTGCTGGCGGTCTGTAAGCGTTACTGACAGAGACATTAGACAACACTAATTAAACTAATTAAAGACGATACTAATTAAATTGAATGATCTTAAACTGCTAGAAACATTGTTTAACCTTAATTGTAACCACTCAGGCTCAAAAAAAGTTGTATCTAGTTACAGCACGAATATGTCCTTGTTAAGGATGCATGTCCCTTCCAAACG
>JANWZG010000146.1 GCA_025054735.1 Cyanobacteriota bacterium
TCAGCCCAGTCCCACTCCTCTGCTGTCACTGGGCGCAGGTTGCAGTCTACTAGCTTCATTTCCCAGGTTTGAGGCAAGATCCCTGCCACCGTGATGATACCCAGGGGTGGCAACTGTGCCTTTAGGTTCACCAGTTCCAATGTCTTGTCAAATGACCAAAAGCTTTGGGGAAAGCGGGGATAAACCAACAGTGCACGCATGGAAGTGCTGACTCCTCAGTGACAACAGAACGGTGACCGTGCTGACAAGAGGATTCTCTACAACACTTACACAACCCTCACTGCACTATATCATCCTCCTAGCCTAGGTAACAGCATCAGCATTTCACTAAAAAGTATTGACATTCCTAGCGACTGCGACATCTCTAGGGCTACCGCTGTCCAGTGACAATGTAGGCAACTCGCTGGCCAATGTTAGTAGCGTGGTCTGCCATGCGTTCTAGGTGACGGATCACTAAGACTAAGAGCACGATCGGCTCCACTACCCCCTGAATGTTGCTTTGTCCTGCCAGCAGCTTATAGAGTTCGTCATAGTCAGAATCGACGGCATCGTCTCGTTCTTTCACCGCTAGACCCGATTCAGCATCTAGGTTTGATAAGGCCGCCAGACTCATCGCTAACATGGCACGACAGCGATCGAGCATAATCTGGATCCGCGCCATGCACTCTTGAGGAGGATACTGGAAAAGTTTAATGGCAATCTCCCCTAAATCTTTAGCGTAGTCACCAATCCGCTCTAAATCTCGAACTAGCTGCATAACAGCACTTAACATCCGTAGGTCTTGATTGATGGGAGACTGTAATGCCATTAACCCTACACAGTCTAGCTCAATCTTTTTGTAGAGCTGATCAATTTGCTTATCTTGAACAGCAATCTGACTGGCAGCCTCTAGGTGACTCTCAAACAGAGCTTGGCGCGCTAGCCAGCATGAATGCTCTACAAGTGCACCCATTCGCAAAACATCTCGCTGCACTTGTCTCAGTTGCCGTTCAAAGTTAGCGCGATGACTAAATCTCTGTTCCACCAATACACCTATGTTCCTTTGATAGCAGAGAATGGAATCGTAGCGACAAAGTACTAACACGAGAGTACTGATATAAGTACTAATCCACTGCGCCGAACTCGATAGGCAGCACCCACTGCTTGAGCAACGTTAGACACCAAATAATTCCTAGCATCATACAATTCCCAGCATTATAGGAGTTCACCAGTTGTACATACAATGCAAGGTCACAGTCTAGTCTCAGGGTATTGCTTTAACCCGTAGTCAACGCTTTAGTGCTAAATTGCCAATTACTATCTCTACAGCTATAGCCTTCAATTTAACGCAGCAATAGTTGTAAAGGCTATGCCACCTATCAATATCACCAGCTACAGACACTATGGCTATTCGCCATCAACTTCAGGAACCATCACATTAATAACAACTATAATAACAACTATGTATTCATGATATTGATATTGACGATAGTATCTAGAGATTAAGAAATGAGAAATGATATATTATCAAACGCTCATGATCCCGTAAAGGATGCTTCTACTTATAGGATTTCCTTATAGGATTGAGCGCGGAATTGACTTGGCGCGGGTGTTTATGGCCATTGACACAGACTGTGACGTAGAGCTAAAGCCTATCTATTGGCGTTATATTTCTTGACAATTCTGACATCACGGGTTCCAATTGCTCCAGACGGGATAGCCTAACAATCTCAATACTGAGTTCCTAACCTCGTAGAATCATAGAGGGTAGTTTTAGCCACTTGATGATGCATGGAGAAAATCACTCTGTGCACAGGAGCTTAAGTTGCTGACTGTTGCTCATCACGGCTTACGACTATCTGACCGAGCAATGGTGTTAATGGGGATATGGCAGAACTGCAAGCGCTGATTTTTGATGTTGATGGCACTCTGGCAGATACTGAGCGAGATGGGCATCGAGTCGCATTTAACCGGGCTTTTGCGGAAGCTGGGCTAGATTGGGACTGGACAGTTGATTTGTATGGCAAGTTATTGAAGGTAACAGGTGGCAAAGAGCGAATACTGCACTATCTAGAGACCTATCGGCCTGATTTTCCTCGTCCTCAGAATCTTAAGGAGTTTATTGCTGGGCTGCACGCTGCCAAGACTCGCCATTACACCCAGTTGCTAGCAGAGGGCAGTATTCCCTTGCGTCCAGGGGTCAAGCGCCTGCTAGAAGAGGCACGGGCTGAAGGCTTACGGCTGGCGATCGCCACCACAACAACCCCTGCCAATGTGACAGCTCTAGTGGAAAGTACCCTAGGTAGGCAAGGCATGAGCTGGTTTGAGGTGATTGGTGCTGGTGATGTTGTGCCTGCAAAAAAGCCTGCCCCTGACATTTATACTTATGTGTTGGAAAAGATGCGGCTGAGTCCCAATGAGTGTCTTGCCTTTGAAGACTCGGATAACGGGCTGAAGTCGGCAACAGCGGCTGGCTTAAGGACGATTGTTACAGTAAACGACTATACTCGAACCCAAGACTTCACGGGTGCGATTCTGGTTCTGGATCATCTTGGGGATCCTGGCAACGTATTCCAAGTGATTAGCGGTCAAGCTGGATGGACAACCTATCTGGATGTAGCGTTGGTACGATCGTTGTATCATCAACACGTTAGCTTACGGAAGTAGTGCCCATGAAAATTGTAGTCACGGGTGCAACCGGATTTATCGGCAGTCGGCTAGTGGAGCGTCTCCAAGCTGAGGGTCATACAGTAGTTGTGCTAACGCGATCGCCAGCACGAGCACACCGAATTTTTCCTGCCCAAGCCTTTCCTAAGGTTGAGGTTGTGAGCTATGACCCGATGGCCTTAGGTGATTGGCAACAGGCCCTAGTTGGTTGTGATGGGGTTGTTAACCTAGCAGGTGCTCCTATTGCTGATCAGCGCTGGACACGGGAGTACAAGCAAGAGATTCTCAATAGTCGCCAAGGTGCTACCCGTACCCTGGTAGCTGCGATTGCCAATGCCAATCCTCGCCCATCAGTGCTGGTCAGTGCCTCTGCTATTGGATATTACGGCACTAGCGAGACAGCGACCTTTGAGGAAACTAGCCCAGCAGGCACAGACTTTTTGGCCGAGGTCTGTCAAGAATGGGAAGCTGCAGCTCAGGAGGTAACTAGGGCTGGGGTGCGCTTGGTGATTACCCGTATTGGCATCGTGGTAGGCAATGGGGGTGCGATCGCCAAAATGCTGATGCCATTCCGTCTGTTTATTGGTGGCCCGTTGGGTAAGGGCAGTCAATGGTTCTCATGGATTCACCGTGATGATCTAGCTGGTCTAATCCTGATGGCCCTTTCCCGTCCTGATATTAGTGGTGTTCTCAATGCTACTGCTCCGAACCCTGTACGCATGACAGAACTCTGCCAAACCTTGGGAACATTGCTTCAGCGTCCCTCCTGGTTACCCGTACCTGCCTTTGCCTTAGAACTCTTGCTAGGCGATGCTGCTAAATTAGTTTTGGAGGGGCAGAAAGTCATCCCTAAGCGTGCTCAAGAGCTTGGGTTTCAGTACCAGTACCCTACGATCGCAGATGCGCTTGCTCAGGTGATTCAGGAGTAAAATCAGCTACTATCTCTTTTCAGTGCTGAGAGGGCTAGATTTAGGATGAGTATTCGATTGATCAACAATGCTTGCTAGGAGCGAACCTATGGGTGACTCAAAACGACGAAAAGATACGCTGGGCGATGACTATGGTAAAGAACAACGGCTCTATCCCTGGTTTCCTCTGACTAAAAGCCAGACGCAGACGTTCATGAAAATCACCTCTACAGGTGCATGGATTGGTATCTTTGCTATGATTGCTGCCTGGCTGACCATTCGCTTTATAGGGCCTTATTTTGGCTGGTGGGATATTAACTAGACGGGTATATCGCGCCATCCATGGTTAGGGAGCTATGGCATTCACCTACGATCGCACCATTCGTTTTCAAGATACCGATGCAGCAGGCGTTGTTTTTTTCGCTAATATCTTAGCAATTTGCCATGAGGCCTACGAAGCTTCCTTGGCAGCTAGCAGTGTTGATTTGAAGAGTTTTTTTAGTGGCCGAGAGTTAGCTGTGCCCATTACCCATACTAGGGCAGACTTTTTGCGTCCATTGTTTTGCGGCGATCGTATTACCATTCAACTAACACCCCAACAGACCAGCGATACCGACTTTGAGGTGCAGTATCAACTAGTCAGTAGCGAACGACCCGATAAGCTAGTGAGTAGTGTTTTTACCCGTCATGTTTGTGTTCAGGTGGCAACTCGTACTCGCACCCATCTGCCAGCTACTATCTTGCAGTGGTTGGAGCAGTGGAAATAGGGGTGTGCTGCTTGGTTACGGGTATCAGTTCGTTTCTGATGTTGCTCGGCGAACAAGAATCACCGTGCACGTGCTGCGGCGAGCAATTTCTTCTGGAATATTGCCATGAATCGCCTGTTGTAACAATCCTTCTCGGCTGGTGCCCATGACAATAACATCACACTGATCTTTAGCAGCTAGATCGACGATCGCTTCAGGCACTGAATTAGCACAAACTGGGGTAGCAATAACCGGGCCAGCAATATTGTCAGCTAGGAATGTGGTAGCTGCTTCTAGAGCGGTGACATCAGGTATGGGCTTAGAGGGTTGACAGACTTGACACAACCGAATTTCTGGAGCGTGGCTTAGGGACGTGAGGGATGGCAATAACTGCACAGCCTGCTGAACGTTTGGCCCGCCACCAACAGGTACTAGCCAGCGATCGAAATGGGGCAACTGCGGATGGGTCATGGGCCATAGCACAGATGAGTCATCACTTATGAGGCGAGGTAATACCCGCGGCTTGATTGCGGGTGCTTTCGCAAGCTTGCCCAACTTCACTAGCATGACATCACAGGTCGCCTGCTGCAAAATGGCATCCACCGCAGTGCCAAAAATACGCCCTGGTGTTGAGGTGCTTCCCTTCCAGCCCATCAATAGCAGGTTAATGTGTCCGTCACGGACAATCTCTAGAATTGCAGACGCTAGGTCATGGGTAACACAGACACGAGTGTGTACAGGCACTTGCCATGCCTTGCCCAGCCTTGTTGCTTGTTTGAGGAGTTGTCGGCTACGGGTAGTGCGCACAGGAGTTTCTGATGGTAGCCGATCGCGACTCACAACTATTACCTGCACACACTCCACCTCATAGCGACGATCACGGGCAATAGCCATGGCCATCCGCAATAACGTTTGGGCTGTGTCTGGGTTACTGAGGGGCACTAGTAAGCGACCGTTGCCGATCGCAGGGTCACGAGTTTGATAGACCACATAGGCAGGACTGGCACGGGCATTGGCTTGTCCTGTAGCATTTGCTACTTTATCTGACTCCGCTCGAATGATGTCAGCACGGGTGATGATGCCCACTAGCCGCCGTCCTTCAGTGACGGGCAGGCGACTAATTTGATAACGATTTAACAGGTGCAGCACATGACTGAGGGAATCATAGGGCGTAACCGTCACTGGATCTGGAGTCATAATATCTGCGATCGGCGCTTCTGGAGGCAACACAGACTTGCTCAGGTCAGTCTGGGTAATGATCCCCACAAGTTGCCCACTGTCAACTACTGGAAAGCCCCGGTGATGGGATTGGGCAAAGGCTTGTTTGGCTTCCGCGATCGTCATTAGGCTAGTGAGTGTTTCTACCTGCCGCTGCATGATGTCATTCGCTGTCAGTGAGGCTAGTTGCTCATCGAGCGGTGCTTTTCGATTGAGTTGGATGCCATTCCAATCCAAAATATTGCTGTAGATCGAACCCTTGGATACAGTTTCTGCAAACAAGTAAGCAGTTACGGAGCCAACCATCAGCGGCAGTACTAGGTTAAAATCTGTTGTCATCTCAAATACAATGACGATCGCAGTAATTGGACCCCGTGCTACTGCGCTGAAAAATGCTCCCATGCCCGTTAAAGCATAGGTGGCATAGGAACCAATTGAAATTTGAGCCTCGACAGGAATCCCAACAAGGTGTTGGAGTGCTTCTGCACCATAACAGACCAATAATCCCAGAGCTGAGCCTAGGGTGAGTGATGGAGCAAATAATCCCCCTGGTGCGCCGGATCCATAGGCTACTAGGGTAAGGACAAAGTGGACAGCAAAGGCCAATGCTGGTAACGTCCAGGTTGTGGCTCCGGTCATGAGTACATCCTGTAACCCGGCTGAGTTGCGATGAGCATCAGGCAACAGCCCAATCACTGTCCCAGAGATAACGCCAGCTAATGCCATTCGCCAAGGTAGGCTAATCGACAACTGCTTGTTAAGTTTCAAGCTGAAAATAACTCCCCGGTTAAACAAGCCTCCTAATAAGCCCGCTAGTAAGCCCAACAGCATGAATAAGGGCATTTCAGGCAAGGAAAAACTACTGTGAAAATTGGGAATGTTGAGGTTAAGACCACTACCACCGAGCAACCGTGATACGACAGCTCCAATGAACGATGCCAGGATGGCAGTACCTAAGGTCATCTCGGAAACATCTTGCAGCAGTTCCTCAATCACAAACAATACCCCTGCGATCGGGGCATTGAAGCCTGCGGCCAGTCCGGCTGCTGCTCCAGCGGCAATCAACTGCCGCCGGTATCCTGGTGATGTAGGAAACCATCGGCTAAGCTGAGCGGCAAGGGCAGCTCCAATGTGGACTGTAGGTCCCTGCCGCCCTAGCACCAGACCTGAGGCTAAAGCCACGATCGTGCTGATGAGCTTCGTCACTGCAACCCTTAGCTCTAGCGGAATAGGCACGTAGTTCAATGCCGCCTTAACACCAGGGATGCCACTACCAGATGCTTCTGGAGCAAAGCGCTCCACAATCCAACCAGACACTAAGCCGCCAAGTAGCCCGATCGTTGGCAACACTAACCATGCAGGCATCATTTGGGCTGCGTAGATGCGCCAGCGTCCTAACCAGCCAATGCTATACTTCAGCAATACAGCAGACAGAGCCGCAACTAGCCCAATCACGCAGGCTTCTACAATTGCTAGACGCTTAGATTGAGAAAACTTTCGCAATTGCGACGGTAGCGAGAAGTATCCCATCGATGCCCTCAAGTCTGATCATCTAGAGATTGAATGATCCTATTGCAACGATCGTTACAGTGCGTCCTGATCTCGACACCATTACACCGAAAGAACCAAGCATAACCAATGGCTTTCTTCTGGTTAGACACACCCTGCTTGCACGTAGCTGACCTAGATGCTTAGCAGGAAGCGTTTGTCACCTCTCCCTTCAAAGAACCTTGAAGCAAGAGTGCTAGACCCATAAGGTCACCTGTCGAGATTAGAAGACGTAACTAATGTTCAAGTTCCTTAATCAATCATAAAACTCTAGTGGGCGCAGCATATCGACTAAACGCTCAAGAAAGGCTACTAAATATTAAAAAATGAAACTTTGTAGTTTGGGATACAAAAATATTTTCCGTCCACTGCATATAGTATACGAGCCACTAAGATAACCTATATGTAGCGCCTAGCAGGTAAACAGCGTTCACGGTCGTGCCATAGGTTGGTGCATTCAAGGCAGGGTGTTTAGGGAATTGAATGCTTGCTCTGGGTTTCTGGTGGATTTGCAACTCACACTTTACAGGTAGAACTATGAACTATCAAGCACAACTTAACCCTTGGGTAATTTACCGTCTGTCATCTGACCTGCAACGTGAGCTAGTCACTCGGTTTCGCACCCGTAACGATGCAGAGAGCTATCTTAAAGTAATGGGGCAGATGCAGCCGCATCTATCCTACATGGTTGTATTTGAAGCGCCGAAGCCGGAATCATCTATGGATACGTCAGCTTTAGCTAGTGCAACGTCATCCTGTGCTATCAAGCAGTCAAATGGGCCTACTGGCAGCAAAACCACCAAAGCAACAGCTAGAGGTACCAAGGCTAAGGCTGTAGCAGCGATCGCGTGACCTTAGCTTTCTAAACCTAGTTACACGATTTAGCTAGCTTATAATCCATGCCAGGGTTGATGTCACCATCTATTCCATAGAAATGGGTTAATCAGTCCTATACTACGGCTACAAATAGCTTCCAGTTAGGATTTAAGCCCTCGCTAGGAACTCATAACTCATTGCTAGCTTTTGGAGAATTGGTATTAGATGGCAGTGAGTTAGGGAGTTGGTCAGACTAGAACCCTGGAAACGGATCCGTGGCCTATCAGCGGTGATTGGTTTAGCAACAAGCAGTCAGATTACGATTTGGCTGCTTGTTCATGTAACAATCTATCTATGGCTCAAGGATTTAGATGTTCTAAATTCATAGTCTAAGGTGAGCTAGTTGCGTCTTGACCCTGCTATATCTCATCCGGATTAATCCCCTGGGCACGGAGATAAGCCGCCAAACGTTCTGCCCGTTGGGCCTCTTGTTCTGCCCGTTGGGCCTCTTGTTCTGCCCGTTGGGCCTCTTGTTCTGCCCGTTGGGCTTCTTGTTCTGCCCGTTGGTATTGCTGAAGGGCATCCTCCTCTGGGGTGGGCACTAGCTCTCCCGTGGGCTGGAAGTACCGAAGCTTGTGGTCATGGATCCCTAAGTACAGCCCTAGCTCGTCACTCCATCGCCATCCTTGGCCATTGGGGACGATCGCTTCATAACCCTGTTGCCCTAGCCGGAATCCTTCAAACTCCAGACTCTCTGGCGAAAACCAGAAGTATTCCCTGGTCTTGAATCGGTCTTGATAGAGGCTCTTTTTCAGGCCGCGATCATTCTGAGCAGTGGAGTCTGAGAGCAGTTCAATAATCAAGTCAGGATAGCGTCCCTCTTCTTCCCACACGAC